>CAZSTM010000226.1:0-6812 GCA_964609635.1 uncultured Gemmatimonadales bacterium | reverse complement strand
TCGGTCGATTTTTGGGCATCTCTGGCCGATTGTCCGGTTCGAAGTGGCTATTTGCCACCGCACCGTTTGTTATTCATGCTGATTTGCTGAGTGCAAGTTATACATCCGGCGGCGCAAGACAAGTTTTCTCCTGACCTGCCCCCAATAACTGTACCACTAATTGTGAGAGGATTCAAGCATCGGACTCGTTTTCGCGGGGCAGGTCACAAGTAAGAACAAGTCACTTTCTGGTCCACAATCGGATATCGTCAAATTGCCCGGTGTCATCGAATGAGCCTACCCCAATTCTACCGCCGGCGAATCGATCATTTTTCGCAGTCATTATCGGTTGGTTCATGTCATCGAAATAAACCTCAATCGTACCTTTCTCCAAATCGCGCACCAGTCTCACACGGTGCCACTTCTCATCCCAGTCAGTTCCATCGCTACGGGTTGTGGCAATCGATACTCTCGGTTCTGAGTCAACAATAAAAATCGAGTTTGCATGAGGATCGGCTGTTTTCCCAAGGTGGACATAGTAAAAATGAGAAGGGTCTTGATACCCGAAAAAAAGGCAGAGATCGCGGTGGTTATAATCTTCGGTGGTGGACTTAAGTTTCAATTCCAGTATGAAGCTTCCGATTTCTATCCCTTTTATGAGATTGATATTGAAGGGTGAACGGACTTCCGGCTGATAATTGCTTTTCCCAAATAGGGCGAGAACTTTTCCGCCATCCGGTTCCTCATCGATTCTCCAAGCCGATGGATCAGTGGCCTGCCATTGGTCAAGACTACTGTCTTCAAAGTCAGCCTCAAACATCAGTGCACCCTTCAATTCGGCATCTGATGCTTTTACCAGGAGACACATTAAAGCTGTAAACAGCACAACGAGAAAGGGTATTGATCGGTTCATTTTTTTCATTCCTCAACATTTTTTACCGCTGGTTATGGGAAAAGGTCACATGGATTCGTTTTCGGGGACAGGTCACTTTGACCGATCTATCGATCATTTTTTCGGGCGATAAAAGCCACGTCATTACCGATGTGCCTGGCATGTCCCCTCGCGATCCTTAACTCCGGTATCTGGTCCTTCAGGATACCTTCCTGACAATTAACCAGGTGCTTGCCGAGAAACCTTCCGCTCCAAGTATGATAGATATCCACCTCGTACTCTCCCACTGAAACACCGCTGACCTTAAAAATCGTATTAGCTACACTTTCTTCAGCATTGACCACCCACCCGAAAACTACTCGATCGCTCTTCATCGCCCAGGCATCGCAATCGGTGTCCGCAGTAATTTCTGCCGGAGAAAACTGCTCTGCGGTGAAATCAAGTTCGGAGACAAACTCCCTGAAGTGCAGCATTTGCCTGGTAACGACGTTATCGTTGATGAAGTCGGTAAAACTCCACCAGAACGGAGTAGCGCATAGCCCCGCAGCCAAGCTTGCCCACAGGGCGTTGTGATAGGTCGAAAGATATCCCGGCATACCCGGTTCGTAGTAGGTGTGGTCCCAGCCGCACTCACCTATCATCAGCGGCTTATCGAAACTGCTCCACATTTTCCTGATCTCACCGGCATAGTTGCTGTAGCTGTAGCGCAGGGGGCTCTCCTGCTCACAAGATATCCTTCCCTCTTCTGGAATCGGCCACGCCTGGGCCTCGTAGACCTCCCTGGCGGCGATGTCGAATATCCTGTACCCGTCCGGCCAGTAGCTCCTGTAATGGCCGCACCTCGTCCCGGTAGTCGGCCTTGCGTAAGGATCGTTTTCCTTGAAGTAATCGTGCACCTTCTTACTCCAGGCGGCGGCCGCTGTGGTGTCGCCGTGGACCCATCCCTCTGTACCGTCTATTTCATCCACCACGAACCATAGGAATAGACTCCGGCTGTAACCCCAGCGAGCTATCATGTAGCGGTAGAGCTTCTCCTGGTAGGACCAGGCGTCGGGATCAGTGAAGAAATTTACGGCCTCGCAAACCAGGCTGTACGGGTTGTGACGGTAACGGGCGTTACCTCCGCCCCAGACCGTCTCGGAGATATAGGAGTGGAACCAGATGTTCCAGCTAATATTGATGTCCCGCTCTTCGCACCATTCGAATAACTGGTCGAGCCTCCCGGAACGGTTCTGGTCGTAGCGACCGACACCGGTACTCATCGTTTCTAGCGGAGTCGGAAAGAAGCTGATGAAGTTCGCCCCGTTTTTTTTCAGTTCATCCAGCCCCTGCTCTGTTATCCGGCCCTCATTGAACTTCTCGTAACTGTCGTTGTACCACATCCCCACACCGTAGAATGAACTTCCATCGCTGTGCTGGAGATACCTGTTATTGGGCGCGATACTGATTCTGCCGGGGTATGGAGAATCCACAGCTTGAAATGTGCCCTCTTCGCTGACAGCGGTTCCCTTTTTGTCGGTAACCTGAACACGGTAAGTCCACGTACCGACTTCATCAGGGGAGAAACGCACCATCCAGAGCCTACTCCACCGGTCGGGGTTGTAGAATCCCCATATGTCCCATTCTTTCCCTGACGGAGAGGTAAACCTGGTTGTGATATTGATTTCTTCCGGATTGAATGGGTTGGAGTAGGAGGCGTCGATATCAAGACTCAGCTCGAACTTTTCATATAAGCCGATCTCAGCGGATGATGAGGCTATACCGTTGAGCTGCGGAGAGGCGGCGTATAAAGGAATAACTGAGAAGAGGAAGAGCACAGAAAGGGAAAGAACAGAACATAATCTGTTGATGATATTCATGGTGTATCCTTTTGAAATGGAGGTAGAGATAAAGCGTATCTACGGATTACTTTCTATTGGGTTTTATCGATGATTTATCGATGATTAATTTAGCTCGAATGACCTGCCCCCAACAACGGTACCACTAATTGTGAGAGAATTCAAACATCTGACTCGTTTTCGGGGGGGCAGGTCAGCCTTAATTGTCAGTCGAGTTGAATCACCAGCATGTCATAGAGTTTGAGTTCAGGCACACGAAAACAAAGTCTTTCATTTTCCTGGGTGAATTTTACTGGACTTGTCTTCGTATTGTCGGTCGAGACTAGAGTTATAGACTTTGCCTTTTTACCATCGGGTATTTTCAACTCAACGGGGATATCGCTAAGTATATCTTGTTTGAAATTAACCAGGTGCAAGATGAGCTGTTCCTTTTCTTTTTTTTCATAGAGGTTCATCACTACTGTCAAAGGAGCCTGGATTTTCAAAGACAGGTTGTCTCTGCAAGCCCACTTAACAGCTTGGACCAGTTCCGGCCAGTTGACCGGGAGGTTCATTTTCACCCTGGTACCCGTATAGGAATGTATAACTCGCGGTATGTAGACCGCACGGCCCTGACCGAAATTCCTCATCTTGGTATTTATTCCCCCGGCACCCACAAAAGTCGAAATCGCATCCGATATGCGATAAGAGCCGAGAGTCTGTCGGGCCTCTTTTCGAGACAGGCCGAGAACATCCGCAAGACCGAAAGACGGCCTCGGCCGGCGCCATTCATTATAAAGAGAGGCCGACCCTGTGGCTACAAGACCACCGCCGTTTCGTACATAATGCCTGATCAGCGAGATATCTCTGTCAGACATGGACTCGGTGTTGGCAAGTACTAATACTTTATATTTGGAGAGGTCTTTCAAGTTTTCCTCGAAAATGATGTCAAATGGGATCTTTGCCTGGATCAGCGTCTGCTCGAATCCCACTGTGCCGGCCAGGGGAGCGAATGAATTGTAAGCCAGCGAGGGGTACGAGCGCAGTACTGCGACATCGGCCACCGATTCAGTATCCCGGTAATAGTCGACATACTGGTAAAAATCATCGTCAGGAGGCGGCCCATTGAGATAAGACACCCTGCCGGGAGATCCCAACCAGCCGCCGCCGGGAATTCTATGCCTGTAGGAAAAAGCCATTTTGACCGCCCGTCCCAACGAAGTTCTGCCCCCGCTCTGAAAAGCCACCTTGAGTGTCCGGCAAGCCTTATATTCACGTATCGGAGAAATCAGAACACCTTCCGGAGTAAGTTCAGCTTCCACCCAGATCTCCCCGCTCCAGGCGTCCACCCCGGTCCCGTTGCAAACCGCCACAGGGTCGATTCCCTGAATCGCGCGGTTCTCTCTGGATATTCCATGGATATTGACTCCCACAGCGACCGCAGGGTCGAGTCGCTTAATGAATTTGCAGACATCGGCAACAGCATCGGTTACCGACCGGCAGCGAAAATCAATCCAGCGCTGCATTATCGGGTCGTTCACCACAAGGTCATTATCCCATTCCCAGTATGGCGGAAGAATGTTGTCGACATTGGAGTAGCCGATCATCGCTTTCAATTCCTCAGGCGTGTAGCGGGTGCGAAGATATTCACGGAAATCCTCTATCCATTTTGGATTGTGCAAAGGCTGCCAGGAAACCGGCGGGTTTTCGGCCACATTGTCTAAAAAGATGTATTTCGGCTTTAACTGCTCGATACAATAGCGGAGTATTTTTTCCTTGTACCATTTCAGGTATTCCTGATTACGAATATCCGGCAGGTACCGCCAGTAATAATGTCCATAGGCGATTCTTACCGGGTGACCATTCCTATCGTACAGCACCCAGTTTGTGGCCCGGTTGGTCTCCTGAAGAAACGTCTCCCAGACGACAGTCCCCCATTGTACGTAAACACCGGAGATCATGCCGTACTTCCTGGCCCAGGCCGCCACCTGAATTGCCATATCCATCTCTTCTTTTTCTGCCTGGTACCCATATCCTTTGTAGAAATGCGTGTACAGCATACGTTGTCCTGTCTCTGCAATCTTTTTGACATTCTCCTCCGTGTGAGCGATTTTCCACCGCTCGGCGTCATCCGTAAGGGCGGTTCCCCTGCGGATCCGAAAAATCAAGGGTTCCTGGCTGATCGGTATCGGTAAGGTAAGATCAGTCTCAGGGATTTCTTCCTGGGCCCGTAAGCCGGGACAAAATGATAGTGTGATGAGTGATGCTGAAATGGCCAGGCAAAACCGTATGCTTTGTATGAAATGTGAGCACATGGCGGTCTACTCCTTTTAACTGAGATTCCCTAGATAAAATTTGATTGGCGTTAGTTTATACCTGTTCCTCACAAATCGGCCGGTAAATCTGCAGTATTTCGGCCACCCTGTTCCGGGTGTAAATCGGCCACAGGAATTGGTGTGAAGCGAACCTTTAATCCATAATACCATAGACATTGATAGGGGTCAAGAATGGCATCTACAAAGGTGTGCTTGCCGAGGATAGTGAGTCGGCTCCTGGGATGCAAGCAGTACCTGATTGCGCAGATATACAGCTGAAAGGGAGAGGTCTCAGAAACCGGGCAACTTCGTACATGCCCAACCTAGACTCGTTTTCGGGGGGCAGGTCAGAGGGTAAGTCATTCAAACGGAAAACATTGAAAGCGAGGAAAGCTTTTAACTTCGGAATAGGAGAACAGAAATATCCCTTGCATTTAATGAGAAGTGTCTCTTAATTATTAACACCAACTGTCCAACATGCTCTGACGACAATATAACTGGGCAAAAGTCACTTTGTGCAAAGGAGAGGAGTATCACCCAATGCTATACACACGAAGGAAGTTTCTGCAGTCCGCTGCTCTGACGGCAGGACTTGCCAGTGTCGAATCCTCGTTAGCGACGCAAGGACCGGGAAGACAGAGCCCGGCTGCTTCGGTGCCGGATTCGGAAATCAAAGTGCCGAAAGTGAAATTCGGCAAGGTCGAGATCAGCCGGTTGGTTCTGGGCACCAACCCGTTCTATGGCTACGCTCATTACAACCAGATTCTGAGTAATGTGATGGGTGAATGGTATACAGCGGCGAAGGTAGTTGAAGTCCTGCAGCAGTGCGAGAAGTATGGCATCAACGCCTTTAATTATGTTCACTCGGACCGCGCCCGGGCCGATTGGAAGCAGTATCGGGCCGAGGGTGGCCAAATGCACTTGATCTGCCAGGGTACTACAGACGATCCGGCGGAATTGGTCAACGCCGTCAAGCCGATGTCAGTGTTTGTCCAAGGGGAGCGCACCGACAATGCATTTCGGGCCGGCCGGATGGACACTATCCGCGATTATTGCAAGAAGTTGCGGGACCTGGGTGTGACGATGGTTGGAGTCGGGAGTCACATCCCCGAAGTACTCGCCATGGTAGAGGAACAGGACTGGGATGTCGATTACTACGCCGGCTGTGTTTACAACCGAAGGCGCACGGCCGAGGAACTGCGCAAGCTGCTGGGGGGTGAACTGCCGGAAATGCCCTCCGAAGTGTACCTGCAGGATGATCCGCCGCGCATGTACAAAGTCTTTCGTCAGACCCAAAAACCCTGCTTCGCGTTCAAAATCATGGCGGCCGGTCGGGTGCGCAGCCCAGAAGCAGCATTTAAACTCGCGTTCGACAGCATCAAGCCATCCGACTTCGTCATCGTGGGCATGTTCCCGCGCATTAAAGACGAGGTTAAGGAAAACGCCTGCTGGGCGACTCGTCACGGCGTAGTATCCACCTGACAGGCACAACTCCGAGTCTCCCGGCCGTTGTCGGTATGCTGTACTGCAGGTCTGGATGCGCTACGTCTAAAAGATAATAGAAGTTTGCGGAGATTATGCCAATTAGAAGAGGCCTCACCACGATTCACTCCTTATTCAATTAAACGTTTAAAAAAATGGCGGGCCCGACCAGACTATTCTGGAAATTTTTTAGCAGATATACCGGAGGAAATATTAGAACAGATTAAGAGCTTATCCGTAAATAAGCTTTACTTTTAGAAATTTTTTTGCCCTATTATTTCAGGTATTGAAAATTATACTTAGGAGATACTATGGCAAAAATCCATT
>CAZSTM010000225.1:418-6819 GCA_964609635.1 uncultured Gemmatimonadales bacterium | reverse complement strand
GGAAAGCTCCTCGGAAGTCCTGGAAATGAAAGCGGAGAAGGTCGGCGAAAACATAAGCTGTATAATCGAAAAAAAATTCGAGTCGGCGGAATTCATACTGCGCCAGAGCTTTGTGATGCATGACGACCACCTGCGCTGGGAGGCCGAAGCGATCAAGCAGTCCGGGCCGGAGAGGTCTTTGAAAATGGTCCTTTTCACCCCGCTGCCGATGTGGGGTTACAGCTGCTGGGCTCCGATCGCCGAGGCGCCCTTTGAATCCAACCCCTGGCAGCCGTTCCAGGTCAATTTCGGTCAGGTGGATGGAGGCCCGGTAGGCAACACCAACTGGCGTACGGTGATCCCCATGATGGTCTTCTACAACCGGAGCAGGCAGAACGCCCTGTGCCTGGTGAGTCCATTCGAGATTCCCGCCATACGTATCCGGTTCAGGAACAGCATCTCGGTGGCCGAGGATTTCCACTGGAACAGCCGGAACTACTCGCTCAGGGAACGGCCTTACCTCCAGGTAATCAGCGAGTACCTGGGCATGAGGGACAAGCGCGCGGCCAGGACAGGTTTGCTGATCACCGTGCAGCCCGCCGACTGGCGCGCCTCGCTGGGCTGGGTTTACCGACAGTACCGCGAGTATTTCGACCCGGCGGAGGGTTTCGACAAACACGACGGAGTGTTTGTTTCCGGGTATTCACTGATGGCCGACAGTTTAAGCGACGAGCAGTTGGACCGGATAGTGGCCCGAAGATACATCCGCGGAGCGCGGTGGGAAGAGCAACACGGCCACTTTCCCCATTACGGACTGATGATACCGGATAAATCCGTGAAAGACTGGGCCTGTGAATCGCATCCGCGTGATGGATTCACCAACAACCGTGCCAAGATCGCAGCACACGCCACACGCAATAAACAGAACGGGATCGGCACCTACGTCTATTACAACACTACCGAAGCCGAGTGGAGTTACTGCAAGGAAAGATATCCCGAGGACATCGCCCGGGATGAAAACGGGCAGACCATCCCCGCTTACAAGGGGATGTCCCATCCCGATAAAAGGGCCTGCTGGCTGATGAATTCCGACCCGGAAACCGCTTTCGGGCGAGACCTGGCAGAGCAGGCGGCGGAGATGGTCCGGGCCTATCCCGACATCGGAGGATTTTTCTGGGATGTTTACGGCCGGAGCTACCGCTTCGATTTCGCCCATGACGACGGCATAACCATGATCAACAACAAGCCGGCCTATTACCCGATGTTCATGTATCTGCGGATGATGGAGAAACATGTCGGCCCGCTGCTGCACGGCAGCGGCAGGTTCATTACCTGCAACAAGCCGACCATGATCCAGGCCTGCAAGGGTATCGATGGAATAATGGCCCGGGAGAGCACCCCGGCGGAGCTTAAACCTGCCTGGCTGACGGCCCAGAGCTACCTGGGGCTAAACCGCCACGTGATGATCCTGGACGGCGGCTCGTGGCAGCATCCGGAGAGACTCTTCCTCAACTGTCTCCGCTACGGATACCAGTACTCGGAAGTCTTAACCGACACTGAAGACGAAACCGACCCGGAAGTTATCAGCCGGAAGCTGAGAGCGGAAAAAGTGCGCCTGAGCTATAGCCCGATTATTGAACGCCTGCGCGGCAAAAAATGGATTTTCCATCCCAGGGCCCTGAATCTGCCGGCAATGACCGACGGTAACATCTTCCGCCTGAGAGACGGCTCGGTGATGTTGACCATGGTCAGTATCTGGCGGGTGCTGAACAACATACCCGGCACTACGCCGGAGTTGGAGCTGACCTGCCGGCTGCCGGATGCGACGGAGTTCAGGAGTTTCAAACTCATCCAGCCGGACCTCGACCGCACGCTGGAGATAGTCCCGGTAAGCAGGCATGAAGATGCTTTGACTTTCAAGCTCGGCGAACACGGCCTGGCGAGTGTCATCCTGCTGGAGCATTGAGGGTGCCGGGCGGCGGCGGATACGAGCTCGCCGTCACCCGTGAAAAAGGGGAAAATAAGAGCATAAAGCTGTTTCTTTACTAAAAAAGGGGCACGGCGTGCCGAGCCCCTTGGTATTTACAGGTCGCTAATTTAACAGAGAAATAACCTGTGTCATGAATCACTGTACTGCATATATGAAAGCCGGTCGGCGTGCCGCTGCCGCGGAGTTATTCATTCCAGCCGACCGTGGGAGCCTTGTTAAGCACAGCTTGAGCCAGGGCCAGCCGTGCTACCGGGACTCTGTAAGGTGAGCAACTGACATAGTTCATGCCCACCCGGTGGCAGAATTCCACGCTTTTGGGCTCTCCGCCGTGCTCGCCGCAGATTCCCACCTTGAGGTTCGAGCGAGTCTTGCGGCCGCGTTCGATACCCATCTGCACCAGTTGCCCAATCCCTTCCTGGTCCAGCACCTGGAATGGATCCTCAGGCAGGAACCCTTTTGAGACATAGGTGGGCAGAAACGTGCCTGCATCATCACGGCTGTAGCCGAAGCCCATCTGGGTCAGGTCGTTGGTGCCGAAAGAGAAGAACTCGGCGGTTTCGGCGATTTTATCGGCAACCAGGCAGGCCCGGGGAATCTCGATCATGGTGCCCACCATGTAATTCACCTTGATCCCCTGGGCTTCGAAAACTTCCGCCGCCGCCTTGTCGATGATCGCCTTCTGGTCATTGAATTCGCCGACCGTGCCGATCAGCGGGATCATCACCTCCGGGTGGCTGTCCATATTTTCTTTTTTCTTCAGCTCGCAGGCGGCTTCGAAGATGGCTTTGGCCTGCATTTCGGATATTTCCGGGTAAGTCGTGCCCAGGCGGCATCCGCGGTGGCCGAGCATGGGGTTGAACTCATGGAGCGATTCGACCTTGGCCTTGACCGTTTCAGCCGGTACACCCATCTCCTCGGCCATTTCGGCCTGGTTGGCTTCCTCATGGGGCAGGAACTCGTGCAGGGGAGGATCGAGCAGCCGGATGGTCACCGGCCGTCCTTCCATTACCTTGAAAATTCCGTAGAAATCATCCTTCTGGTAGGGCAGGAGCTTGGCCAGGGCTTTCTTGCGTCCCTCGACATCATCTGCCAGGATCATTTCCCGCACGGCCTTGATACGGTCGCCCTCGAAGAACATGTGCTCGGTGCGGCAGAGTCCGATGCCCTCGGCGCCGAACTTGATCGCCACCTCGCTGTCGTGAGGAGTGTCGGCGTTGGTGCGCACGCCGGTGGTGCGGATTTCATCGGCCCAGCTCATCAGCATACCGAAATTGCCGCTCACTTCAGGTTCGACTGTGGGCACCTGGCCGAGCATCACCTCACCGGCGCTGCCGTCCAGCGAGATCCAGTCTCCCTCGGCCACGGTGATATCATCGCCCACGGTGAATTTCTTGTTCCTGTAGATTAACTTGATTGCGCCGACACCGGCGACACAGCACTTGCCCATGCCGCGGGCCACCACCGCGGCGTGGCTGGTCATTCCACCAAACTGGGTGAGAATTCCCTCTGCCACGTTCATGCCGCCGATGTCCTCGGGGCTGGTCTCTTTGCGTACCAGGATCACTTTCTCGCCCCTGGCGGCCCATTCCTCGGCATCATCGGAGTGGAAGACCACACGGCCGGAAGCCGCGCCCGGAGATGCAGGCAGGCCTTTGGCAAACACTTTCTTCTGGACCTTGGGGTCGAAAGTCGGGTGCAGCAGTTGGTCGAGCTGGCCGGGCTCGATACGGTTTACCGCAGTCTTCTTGTCGATCAGCCCTTGCTCGACCATTTCCACGGCGATGCGCAGAGCGGCCTGGGCGGTACGTTTGCCGGTGCGAGTCTGCAGCATCCAGAGCTTGCCTTTCTGGATGGTGAATTCGATATCCTGCATGTCACGGTAATGATCCTCGAGCTTGAGGTAGATGTCCTCGAGGGTCTTATAGGCCTCAGGCATGGCCTCTTCCAGGGTCACCTGGTCATCGCCGGACTTGGTGGATTTATTGACCGGCTCCGGCGTGCGGATTCCGGCAACCACGTCCTCGCCCTGGGCATTCATAAGATACTCACCGAAAAACATATTGTTGCCGGTGGCAGGATCGCGGGTGAAAGCCACCCCGGTTCCGCAGCCTTCTCCCATGTTGCCATAGACCATGGCCTGGACATTGACCGCCGTGCCCCAGTCTCCGGGGATTTTGTTGAGTGCGCGGTATTTGATGGCCCGTGCGCCGTTCCAGGAACCGAAAACCGCCTCGATCGCACCCCAGAGCTGCTTCCAGGGATCTTCCGGGAATTCCAGGCCCTTGCGCTCTTTGATCAGGGCCTTGAACTCGGCGACCAGCTCCTTGAGGTCATCGGCAGTGAGATCGGTGTCCAGCTTGACCCCTCTGGTTTCTTTCTTGGCTTTGAGAACCACCTCGAACGGGTCTTCCTCGTCCTTGCTCTCCGGCTTGAGGTCCAGCACCACATCTCCGTACATCTGGACGAAGCGGCGGTAGCTGTCCCAGCCGAAACGCTCGTTGCCGCTCTGAGCGATCAGCCCCTTGACAGTTTCATCGTTCAGGCCCAGGTTGAGCACGGTGTCCATCATGCCCGGCATGGAAACCCGGGCTCCGGAGCGTACCGAAACCAGCAGGGGATTATTGCTGTCGCCGAAAGTGGCGCCCATGGTCTTTTCCACAAGGACTATGGCCTCCCTTATCTGCTTATCCAGTTCCGGAGGGTAGTTACGGTTCATTTTATAGTAAACCGTGCACATTTCAGTGGTGATGGTAAAACCCGCGGGCACGGGGATGCCCAGGTTACTCATCTCCGCCAGATTTGCACCCTTGCCGCCGAGCAGGTTTTTCATCTCCGTGGTACCGTCTGCTTTGCCGTGTCCAAAATTATAGACATATTTGGCGTCCATAGAGTTTCCTCCCAAGAAATTGTTTTTTAACAGCTTAACAGCGCGTGTTGCCAAGATACCGCCTGCCGAATGCTTCTGAGGCGGTATTGCGCTTTATCCAAATAGAATCATTCGAGCGATTTATCATCCAGAAGAGAAGTTTGCACGTCCTCGTACATCAGCTTGTGAAAATCCTCCTCGAATTTAACCGAGTAACTACCGTTGAAACAGGCCATGCAGTACTTGTCCGCCTCCAGGGATGTCCCGGCGTAGAGCCCCTCCTCACTGAGGTATCCCAGAGAATCGACACCCAGGTAGGTTCTGGTTTCATCGATGGAGTGGCTGCTGGCTATCAATTCGCTGCGGGTCGGCATGTCGATCCCGTAAAAGCAGGGATAACGGATCGGAGGGCTGCTGATACGGAAATGCACCTGGCGGGCGCCGGCCTGCCGGATCATTCGAATCAGCCTGCGGCTGGTGGTCCCGCGAACTATCGAATCATCCACCACTACCACGTTTTTGCCATCGAGAACCTCACGCACCGGGTTGTATTTTATCCGCGTATTGATGTCACGGATTGTCTGGCTGGGATGGATGAAAGTCCTGCCGACATAATGATTGCGGATAAGTCCCAGTTCGAGCTGCGTTTGGCTTTGCTCGGCGAACCCGAGCGCCGCCGAGTTACTGCTGTCCGGCACTGAAATGACTATGTCCGCATCCGTTACCGGATGCTCGCGGGCCAGAGAGTGGCCGAAAAGCCTGCGGGTACGGTCCACACTGTGGCCGAACACCGTGCTGTCCGGCCGGGAAAAATAAATCAGCTCGAAAATACACTGCCGGCTTTTGGCCTCAGGGAACGGCTGGTAACTTTCAACACCTTTTCGATTTATCCGCACTATCTCACCGGGTCCGACATCACGGACCCACTCGGCGTTGATAATGTCTAGGGCGCAGGTCTCGCTGGCCACCACCCAGCCCTCTTTCAACCGGCCGATGGACAGCGGACGGTAGCCGCGGGGGTCGCGCACTGCGTAAATCTCTTCGTTGAGCAGGAATACCAGGCAGTAAGCGCCTTTAACTTGTCCAAGGGCATCGGCGATCTTCTCCACCGGTTCATTGAAGGGTGACCGGGCGATCAGGTGCAGAATGACCTCGGTATCCGTAGAGGAGCTGAAGATCGCTCCCGATTCGGTGAGCTCCCTCCTTAGCTGCGAGGTGTTGACCAGGTTACCGTTATGCCCGATCGCCAGGAATCCATTTTTGATATTAGCCGTCAACGGCTGCATGTTCTGAGTAATTCTGCTGCCGGTGGTGGAATAGCGGTTGTGGCCTACAGCAACAGTACCTTTAAGCGAGCTCAAAGCTCCGGGGTCGTTGAAAATATCGGAAACCAGACCGGAGCCGTGGCGCATGTAAACCTGGCCGCCCTCAGTGCTTACAATCCCAGCGCTCTCCTGACCGCGATGCTGCAGAGCATACAACCCATAATAGGTCAACTCAGAGGCGTTCGGCAGATTGTACACTCCAAATACGCCGCAGTGTTCTTTAAGAGCATCTTTATTCGGA
>CAZSTM010000225.1:0-408 GCA_964609635.1 uncultured Gemmatimonadales bacterium | reverse complement strand
GCAAGCACTGTCCTGGGGAGCTTGTTTCATCAGAGAAATAAAGCCCTCAATCGGCTTTTCAATAAACCTGGCAACCTGGGAAGTTTTCAGCCTGCGCCGCTGGTTTTGATCCCTGTTGATACCGAGTATTATCCCTGAGCCGGCCTGGCTGAAAAGAGTGTTAAAGATAAGACCTTTGGCTATATGGGGCAAGCTATTTCTTGGAAGGAACCGGAGTATTGCAGCCCGAAAGAGTGTTGTAAAAAGACAGGAAGGCTTTTTCAATTACTTCTTTGCACGAAATGAGAACGTGCAAACCTTTCAAATTGCTTTATTTGATAATCTGCGCAATTTGGGCGGCACATCCATGTACCGCTTAGAAGCGTGCTTTTTCAACACGCTGCTAAGGGCTCAGGGATTTTTTTCCGG
>CAZSTM010000224.1:0-6829 GCA_964609635.1 uncultured Gemmatimonadales bacterium | reverse complement strand
CCGCTCCACCGCCAGTCTGCTCAACAAGTTCGGTGTGCAGATTCAGGGCAATGAAATAAACGCCGCCAATGTGGCGGGAGTAATGGTCACCGCTGAGCTTACTTCTTTTGTCAAGCCCGGCAGCCGCATTGATGTCACGGTCAGCTCCATCGGCGAAGCCGAAAGCCTACAGGGCGGTACTCTTCTGCGCACCCAGCTTTTCGGTTATGACGGCGCCACGATGTACGCGGTCTGCCAGGGACCGGTCTCGATCGGCGGGTTCGTTGTAGCCGCCGGAGGAGCCGGCGCCGGAGCCCAGATCCAGCGCAACCATACGGTGGTCGGGAGAATCCCCGGCGGCGGCCAGGTGCTCAAGTCGATCGAAAGCAGCTTTATCGAAAACTGGCGCCTGATGCTTACCCTGGAAAGCAGTGATTTCACCAGCACGCAGCTGCTCGACCGGGCCATTGACGACCGTTTCGCGGCAGATATCGGAGTGCCCATCGACGGGCTTTCAGTCATTGTCAACATTCCCGAGGAATACCGCGACCCCGGCAGAATTGTCGAGTTCATCTCCATTCTGGAAAACCTGGAAATCACGCCGGATGTGCCGGCCAGGGTGATAATCAACGAGCGCACCGGCACCATCGCTATCGGCGAGAATGTCACGGTCCTCCCGATACAGGTGGCTCATGGTGGATTGACTATAACTGTAGGTACGGGAGCAGTGGTCAGCCAGCCGACCGCTCCCCTGGCCGGAGGAGGCACCATCTTAGCCCCCACGGCCGAGGTGGGCGCAGTCGAGGAGATCAGAAAGTTTATGGAGATCCGAGGAACCGCCGGCGATCTGGTAACCGCGCTCAACGCATTGCAGGTTTCACCGCGCGACATCATCGCCATCTTCCAGGCAATCAAGGAAGCGGGCGCTTTGTCCGCCAAACTTATAATCATGTAGCTTTGCGACCTTTTTGAATTATGGAGCTGTTAAACCTCCCAGGCAATGATCCCCTGCGGCTGGAAAGCAAGGTTCTGGAAAAGCGGCTGCGCCAGCTTAAAGAATCCGCTTCCGAGCCCGGCGGCCGGTATTCGGAGGCTCACCTGCGCAAGGTGAGTCAGAACCTGGAGTCGATCTTTGTCAAACAACTGCTGGATACCATGCAGCAAAGCGTTCCGGAAAGCGGTCTCTACGGTACCTCGAGCGGGATGGAAACCTGGAAGGGAATGTTCAATGAAAAACTGGCCGGAGTGATCAGCGGCCACCAGTCGATCGGGCTGGCCGAAATGATTTACAGAGAACTTTCGGTAGATTTGGACCGGCACAGGGAGGTGCCCCCCGCCGAGGGCCGTTCCGGGGAAATAAGCCCGGCTCTTCTGCGAAGTCACGATAAACCTCTCCAGAAAATCGCGGCCCTGGAAAACAGCAGCGAGACCGGCCAGGCCGGGCCGATTGCCAGGTTTCGGGCTTTGATCGAGGAGGCGGCGGGCCGCTACAATCTCGACCCCGCCCTGATAGCTGCGGTAATGGCGCAGGAGTCCGGCGGCGATCCGAGGGCGGTAAGCTCCGCAGGTGCCCGGGGATTGATGCAGCTCATGCCGCAGACCTGGGATTCCCTGGGGGTGGCAGAACCTTTCGATCCGGCCCAGAGCATCGACGGCGGAAGCCGGTATTTGAAAAGTATGCTCGAGCGTTTCGACTCGGATGAAACTCTGGCTCTGGCCGCTTACAACGCCGGGCCTTCTGCCGTAAAACGATACGGAAAAGTGCCGCCGTACCCCGAAACACAGAACTACGTCCGCGGGGTAAAGGCGCTGAAAAAAAGTTTCGCTGAACTTTTCCCGCAACCCGGGCCGGATAACTGATTATGCCGGATAGAAAAACCCAAAAAAGCGGGCCGGAAAAACTTTACCGGCTTCTCTCATCGATGGCTAAGGGAATGGAGCAGCTGTATGACTGCCTGCGCGCTCAGCAGCGTGCGCTGGTGAACTGCAAGCTGGACGATTTCAACGAAACCCTGCTGCTGGAGAACCGCCTGGCGGGAAAGAACCTCGAACGGGAAAAACTGCGCCGGGAGCTGATCACCGAGCTGCTTGGAGAACAGCAAGAAACGGTTTCGCTGAAAGAGCTGGCCGCCGGATTCGAAAATCCCTGGTCCAAACGATTCGAGGCCCTGGCCGAGCGCCTCCGGAAAGCGGGCAACATGGTTCAAACGATGAAAAAGCAGAACGAGTTTCTGATCACCCGCGCCAGGGAGATGGTCAGCGAACGCATAAACTTACTGCTCGAACTGGCACGGATAAATCGCGGCATCTACGAAGAGAGCGGCAAAAAGAGAAAAAAACCCAACCTGCATAAGGTTCTCGACCATAAAGCTTAACAAACGGTCGAGTTGTAAGTACCCGGCACTGATTTAATCAAAGGCAAGACGATGGCGACCCTGAGCAATGCAATGAATATCGGCCTGAGCGGTTTAAGGGCCAACCAGGCGGGTCTGAATGTAACCGGTCACAACATCTCCAATATCAATACCGACGGCTACACCCGTCAGCAGGTGAATCTGGAAAGCGCCAGGCCCGTGAAGCTCCAACTGGGGGTTTTCGGCATGGGAGTAGACATCGTCGATATCCGTCGTTACCGCGAAGAATCCATCGACCGGCAGTTCCGTAAACAAAACCAGTTTTTAGGCGACCTGGAAAAACAGAGCGAGTCTTTGAGCATGATCGAGGGAATTGTCAACGAGCCTTCCGATACGGGTCTGCAAAACGCGATCAAGAACTTTTTTAACAGTCTCCAGGACCTGGCCACCAACCCGGAGAGCAGTTCGGTACGCACTACTGTCAGAGAGCAGGGCAACACCCTGGCCCGTAGGTTCAACCAAACCCGCAGCCAGCTCATCGAAATCCGTCAAAACAAGAACTTCGAGGTATTCGATTTGGTTACCGAAATAAACCAGTACCTGGATCAGATCGGCACGCTGAACCTGGAAATCGCCCAGACCGAGGCGCTGGGCCGACGGGCCAACGACATGCGGGACAGCCGGGATCTTATACTCGACAAACTCTCACGGCTGATCGATATGTCGGCGGTCGAGGACCACACCAACGGGACAACCATTGTCACCATCGCCGGCCAGGCTTTCGTGGTCATCGGCAACGTGCACCATCTGAAAGTCGAGTCGGCAAATGTTGAGGGCAAAGAATATATCCGGATCTTGAACCCCAACGACGACAGCCTGATCGAGCCGACTGCGGGCGAGCTTTTCGGCCTGTTCGAGATCCGGGACCGGGTTATCCCCGGGCTTGTCGAACAGATCGATGAACTGGCCGCTGCGATGATTACCGAGATCAACGCCGTTCACAGCCAAGGCTACGGACTCCAGGGCAACCGGGTCACGCCGCCGACGAATTTAGATTTTTTCTCCGGCAGCAACGCCCAGGATATGAGATTGAGCTTCGATGTGGTGAACGACTCAAGAAACATCGCCGCTTCTAAAAGTGGTGCTCCCGGGGACAATATCAACGCGCTGGAGATGGCCCAGCTGCGTTCCGCCGAGATCCTCAACGACGGCAGTTTTACCTTCGAGGGCTATCTCGCCAGCACGGTGAGCACTCTCGGGCTGAAAACTCTCAGTGTCGAAGAGAACCTGCTCAACCAGCAGCGGCTGGTCGATCACCTCGACAACTATCGCGAATCCCTCTACGGGGTTAACCTGGACGAAGAACTGGTAAGCTTGATTCGATTCCAGCAGGCATTCGGAGCCAGCGCCCGGATTATAAGCACGGTAAACGAACTGATGGGTATCCTCACCATGCTGGGCAAGTATTAAGCTGAACCCTGAGCCGTCCTGATAAAGCGTTCTACCAAAGGAGAATTAAAAAATAATCATTCCTGCTACTACCGAACGGAGTTTGCGGCTTGAACAGACACGATTGATCCTCCTATCTCAAGGATGATATATGCTGATTCTAACAAGGAAGTTGGGAGAGAGCATTGCTATCGGTGATCAAATCAAGGTAACCCTGATCGAGATTCAGGGCAAACAGGTTAAAATGGGAGTCAACGCACCAAAAGACGTACCGATCCATCGCCAGGAAATTTATGAAAGGATCATGGGAGAGAATCTGCGAGCCAGTATGGCCTCCGACCGGGACCTGGAGGAGATAGGCCGGTTGTTCAAGGACG
This sequence comes from uncultured Gemmatimonadales bacterium, assembly GCA_964609635.1. Classification (GTDB taxonomy): domain Bacteria; phylum Gemmatimonadota; class Glassbacteria; order GWA2-58-10; family GWA2-58-10; genus JAFGTO01. The sequence goes on along the minus strand of CAZSTM010000224.1, from coordinate 2,670 downwards.
AATAACAGTAATCACCGTTGGTGTGAAGGGATTATCGATAAAGTTAGTGAAAACCTTTACCGGTGAACATTCATCATGGCATTTAGAGTTACTCAAAATCTGCTGACCAATACTGTTCTGAGGAATTTGAACAGCAACATCGCCAAACTGATGGACACTCAGACCAAGCTTTCCAGCGGAAAACGTCTGCGCAAGCCCTCCGATGATCCGGTGGGCACTGCTTCCTCCATGCGGCTGCGCACCCGTCTCTCCGAGACCGACCAGTATCTGAGGAACATCGGCAGGGGAGAAACCCAGCTCAATATAAGCGATGCCGCGTTCGAGGACCTGACCGACATGTTAATGCGTGCCCAGGAACTGGCTATCGGCCAGGCCAACACCACCGCCGATTACAGAACCCGGCGTGCCGTGGCCCAGGAGGTCGACGGTTTGATCAACCAGTTCATCGATATCCTCAACAGCCGGGTGGGTAACCGATATATTTTCGCGGGATTCGAAAGCCTCGAAAAGCCCTTTGTCCAAAGCACCGACGGCGTGGAGTACATTGGTGATTCAGGAAAACTGAATATCGAAATCGAAACTGGAACCGAATTGAGTACCAACGTTCCGGGCTCCCTGCTGCTGCCCACCTCGGTTGACGACCTGGGCGGTCACGCGAATCTGTTTCCGTACACCGAAAGATCGCTGAGCCTGGACCGGCGCTTGCTTACCGAGTTGAACTACGGCAGTGGAGTGGATCAAGGCTTCATCAAGCTCACTAACCGGGCCGGGCAAACCGCCACCATCGATCTCACCAGCGCCGAAACACTCTGGGATGTAGCCTTCCGGATAACCAACGCCGAGGATACAGCCGGTAAAAGACTCCGGCTCAACGCCTATATTGACGAACAAACACAGGGACTGGTGATCGAGGACCAGACCTCGGCGGACGACCACGTGCCCGGTATGCACCTTATGGTAGAAGAGGAAAGTAACGGCCGGACAGCGCGCCAACTGGGCATCCGACAGGAAGACACCGCCGACTCGGGTAAAATCATCGGCCGCAACCTCGCAGCTCTTCCCCTGACCACCCGCCTGGAGGACTTGCAGCGCGGAAGTGGGATCGAGCTCGGCAGGTTCCAGTTACGCGACCGGGCGGGAAACACCGCCATTGTCGACATTTCCGATGCCGAAACCCTGGCCGATGTGCGCCGGCTGATCAACGAAGCCGGAACCAACCTGCGGGCCGATATCAATACCGGCGGCAACGGTCTGATCCTCACGGACAGCAGCGGCGCAACGGCTTCGAATACCATCCTGATTACCGAAGCGAGTGAAAATTCGCATACAGCGCGAGACCTGGGGATCCTTACCCCGCCGGGCGGCGTTACGGGTGCTATACTGATCGGAGAGCCGCTCGATCCACAATTGACACGTGATACTCCCGTCTCACTTCTCAACCGCGGCCAGGGCTTCCAATTAGGCTCTATAATTATTGAAAACGGCTCTCAAAAAGCTACCATCGACCTGTCAAGAGCTTCCAAGGTGGGCCAAATAATCGATGCCATCAATTCCGCCGGGCTCGATCTGACGGCTAAAATCAACGACATCGGTACCGGCATCTCGGTCACCAGTTCAGTGGGGGGCCGCATCCTGAAAATATCCAATGCCCCGGGCAGCCTCACCGCCCTGAATCTAGGCCTTGAGGGAAGCCGGGATATGCTGATGGAGCCATTGATCCCCCTGGGCGAAAACGGCGACCTGCAAAGCGCTATCGACGGCGAAACCCGGCTGAAAAACCTCAATGACGGAGCGGGATTCAGCCCCGGTATTATCCGGATCACCGATTCAATGGGCCAGTCGTTAAATATCAACCTGCAAGGCGTGAACACCCTCCAGGGTGCTCTCAACCTGATCAACAGCTACGGATACAACGGAAACGGCAGCATAAATATTGTCGCTGAAATAGCTCCCGACCAGCACTCCATTCGACTGGTGGATAAATCGATCCAGAATACCCAGATCAAAACCATCACCCAAACCGGGGCGTTAATCAGCGATTTTTCGGATCTTCTGCCCGACAAGAGCGTGGTGGTCAACGCTTTCCGGACGACCGGCGGGGAGCTGGTAGCCCGCACCGTAGATATTGTCAGCACATCTCTTTCCGATGAAGTAAGCCTCTCCGGTACTATCGAGACGGTTGACGTGGATACCGGAAATATCAGCCTGCGCACGGCCGACAACCAATTATACGATGTCCGCTCACTGCAGCCCGTGCAAAATCTATTTGTCGGCCAGTCCATCTTTCTCAACGGCAACTTCCAGATTACCGGTGAATTTCAAGCCCGAACAGTGGACTTGATTACCGATCCAACTGAAGGGGACGAGCGACTGACGGCAACTATAGAATCCTCAAACGAGATGAACAAAACATTGACCCTGGTGGACACCCAGGGGACCACTCAACAGGTCAGAATAATCACTGAAAGAAATCAGATCCAGGTGATCGATTTAGCGGGAGGCACGGCCGCCCGGGATCTGGGGATCCTGGGGACCAGCGTGGTGGGCAGCGACATGATCGAGGGCCGGGCCTTAAACCCCACGCTCTCCAGTAGTACCAAGCTGTCTCTGCTGAAAGGGGGCACTTTCGTAGCGGGAAAAGTTCAGATCTCAAACGGCCGGGAAACAGAG
>CAZSTM010000223.1:0-6861 GCA_964609635.1 uncultured Gemmatimonadales bacterium | reverse complement strand
TCCTGATTACACCGGCGGTCTCACACTGGAGTTCGTTCATCAGTTTCATCGCTTCGAGGATGCAAAGCGTCTGACCCACCGAGACAGTCTCGCCCACTTCCACAAAGGGGGGAGCACCCGGACTCGGGGTGCGGTAAAAGGTACCTACCATCGGCGAAGTAACCACAACCAGCTTGGACTCATCGAGGGCCGCGGGTTCAGAGGCTTCAGCCGAAGACTGAGCACCTGCGGCAGACGCGGTGCTCTCGACCGGCAACACGGCCCCAGGGAGCGGGCCTTGCGGCAAAACCCCGGCCGGGGAGACATTCTGACTTTTAACTATTTTCACCCTGGTTCCGCTGTCTTCGATCTCAAGCTCATTGATATCGCTCTGCTCAACCAGACGGATCAGTCTCTTAAGGTGTTTTACATCCATGGAAACCTCTGCTTGATGTTGAAGACCGAGTCGCCGGACACCGATGTCCGGTCGCTTTTATTATTCCTGCGTCCGGGGCTGCAATTTATCTCGACAGCACTGCAGATCCCACCCCGGAATGAATGATTTATTTTAAGGAATACAGAAATCAGGAGTCAGACTTTTATTAAAATTAACTTCAAATTTTCAGGACCGCCGGCCTCTTAAAGTCTCTATACCCGAATATCCATGCCGATATTCGCCCGATGTTCTGCATCTCTGAATTCTAAATAATTTATTCTACAACTGCAATTTACCGGATACAGCTTGGGAAGAACCTTAGACTCGTTCCAGGTATTCGTTGCTCCTGCGATCGACCTTGATGGTATCCCCGACCTCGATAAACAGCGGCACGTTAACCGTGGCGCCGGATTCCAGTTTAGCAGGCTTGCTGCCTCCGCTGGCCGTGTCCCCTCGAACTCCCGGGTCGGCTTCCACCACTTTCAGCTCTACAAAAAACGGCAACTCGACTCCGAGGATATTTTCACCCTGGAAAAGGCCCGTTACCTCCAGGTTCTCCTTTAAATATATCACCTGATCGCCTATCGCCTTCCCGGATACCGCAAACTGCTCGTAAGTGGCCGTATCCATGAAATGATACAGGTCGCCGTCGCCGTAAAGATACTGCAGGACCTTTCGATCTAGCCGCACCTCGTTGACCTTTTCGCCTGCACGGAAGGTTCGGTCGACCACCGCCCCGGTCAGTACCTTTTTAAGCTTGGTCCGGACGAAAGCCCCTCCCTTGCCGGGTTTGACATGCTGGAACTCGACGATGGAAATCAGTTCGCCATCGATCTCGAGCACCATACCGTTTCTGAAATCAGCCGTTGAAGCCAAATTTTTCCTCCTCTAACTCCAAATCCATAACTAAAAAATCTTGACAGGATAAATGCAGATTTTTTTATTTTCAGGTTTCCAGTTCCTGGAGCAGTCCCTCCACGGCCAGCTCATACCCCAGCGGCCCGAACCCGCAGATCACTCCCACAGCCTTATCGGACAGGGTGGAGCTGTGCCGGAAACCTTCCCGGGCGAAAACATTGGAAAGGTGCACCTCGACAAAGGCAATCCCCACCGCCAGGAGCGCATCCCTGATCGCCACGCTGGTGTGGGTATAGGCTCCGGCGTTGATAACCAAGCCCTCGACCTCTTCCGCCAGGCTCTGGATGCGATCGACCAGCTCGCCCTCGCTGTTGGACTGGAAAAAGGTAAAGCTGCAGCGGTCGCGGAAACGTTCCTCGAGGGAGTGCTGGATCATCTCGAGCGAAACCTGGCCGTATATATCCGGCTCGCGTCTGCCGAGCAGGTTCAGGTTCGGTCCGTTAATGATCCCGATTTTTTTCATCGGGCCTCCGACTTTTTTAGATTTTCGAGCCAGCGCTCCAGTGATTCCAGATACTCTTCCGGGAGATCACCCCAGGATTCACTCACCGCGGACCCGCCGGCGGGGGTTGTCCGGAGCTCTTCTATACCAAGGAGCTGATTAAATATACCGGTGACCCGGCCGGTCAGCTCATCCCCGGCTGCGGCCGGTTTCGGGGATTCGGCAGGAGTGTCAATCGAATCCAGGTCGAATGCTTCCTCACCTTGCGCCCCGGGGGCTTCACTCTCTGATCGGGCGCTTTCCCGGCTGTGGAGGACTTCTGTCGGCACAGCTTCGGTGATTCGGGAGGAAACCTCATCGAGCAGGCGTTTAAGGGTTTCGTTCTCAGCATCCTGCTCGAGCAGTTTGGCGTATATCCTCCGAGATCGTTCAAAATGGCCCTGAAGACGATAGATATCGGCCAGGGTATGTGTAATAAAGACCTCCCCCGGCTGTTTGTAGTCTATCATCAACTCCTCATCCAGCTTCCGGGTATCACCTTCCGCCACCGCCGCCGGTTTTTGAGGTTTCTTACCCTGAGTCGCCTGTTCCTGCTCGAGAGCCGCCAGTGCCTTGGAGAGTTCCATATCCTCCCCGTTAAGAGCAAAGGCTTTCCGGTACAGGGAAAAAGCCCGCGCGTCGTCCCCCCGGTCCTGAGCCAGGTCACCCAGCCTTTTGAGCGCCACCACGTTACCCTGGTCAGCCGTAAGTATATCCCCGAACAAACGCTCGGCCTCTTCCCGACGGTCCAGTTCGGCCAGACACCTGGCCACCAGCACCCGGGCGGCGGAAAAATCCGGATAGGTTTCCAGCCCTTTACGGCAAAGCTCGAGCGCACGCTCCAACTCACCCGCCCGGGCCAAGGCATCGGCCAGGGGCAAAAACAATCGTGACTCGGGAGCTTCGGAGAACCGTTTCTCAAGCTCGGTTATTTCTTCCTCTAGTTCCATACTAAGAGGCCGTCGAAGTTTTTCCTGGTCAAGCAGAGCGAAATCTCTAAATAATACCGGTTAACCTTGAGTAAAATATTGATATAGCTTCAAATAATATTTTGAGACATTTAGAAAGTCAATGATTTCATTCGAGGAGTGTGGTTTAAACGAGGAGTCGGCAAATTAAATTGTTCTTGCTTTTTTATGTTGTTAATCTATATATTTTGGGGTTTAAGAGTTTCTTACAGCTAAATAAAAACCATCTTGGATTACAACCTCATAATGAAATCACTCCGGCTTATAGGTGAAAGTCGCCCGGGTTTAAGGTTAAATCCCGGTTACAGACCTGCCGGCCTTAGCTAAAACTACCAGGAAGGATCAATCAGCCATGATGACCACATTTCGAGATAATATGAAGATAATTTTCTTCGTGCTGATCTTTTTCTTTGTCGGCTGGATGGCATTTACCCTGACCGGACTTGACGACTGGCTGATGCAGCAGAACCGGGAGGAGATGCGCGGTATGAAATACGCCGGCAGTATTAACGGCGAACCGATAAACCGCGTTGAATACCAGCAGTTGGTTCAGAACCGGATTACCATGGTTTCAAACCAGCGCGCCGGCGCAGGTCTTTCGGCCTGGGAAGCCGACCAGATCGCCGAGCAGGTCTGGTCGGACATAATCAGCCAAAGAGTCATGAAGGATGTCTTACGGGAACATCGGATCACGGTTTCCGACCAGGAGGTGGTGGAGTTCATCAGGTCAAACCCCCTGCCTGAGCTGAGACAATCGCCGGAGTTACAGACCGACGGCCGCTTCGATTTCGATAAGTACCATGCGCTCCTGGCCAATCCGCGGGCTCTGCCTTTCATTCTGGAGTTGGAGCAAGATGCCCGTGAAAAAATACAAAATGCCAAGCTGTTTCTCGAGATCGCCTCGATGTACAAGCTCACCGAGGCTCAGTTGGTGCGTGCTTTCAAATCCCGGGAAGACAAGGTGCGTCTGCGCTACCTGCACTTTGATTCCGACTCCCTGGTGGCAGACAACGAGGTCAGTATCAGCCAGGAAGAAACAGCACAGTATTACCGGGACAATCTCAAGCAGTTCAACCGGCCGGACATGGTCGCCATGACCTATATATCCGTACCGATCACCCCCGGCCCCCAGGACACTATAACCGTCCGGGATACTCTGGAAATGCTGGCGGACCGCCTTAAAAAGGGCGAGCCCTGGGATAGTCTGGCCGTGCTATATTCCCATGACCGGCTGGCTTCCAGAGGCGGAGACCTGGGCTGGTTCGCCCGGGGTGATTTTACCGATTCGCGGATGGCCGAGCTGGCGTTCAGGCTCCGCGTGGGAAGAGTTTCCAGGCCCACGGTCACAGATGCCGGGATGCTAATCCTGCGGGTCGACAGCACCCGGACAAGAGGGGGCAAGCGCCAGGTCAAGGCCCGCCGGATCGTGCGCCTGATCGAGGCCGGAGCCCAAAGAACCAAGGAAGTCAACACCAGAGTCAGAGCCCTGCGCATGGTCATGCGTGATACGACCCGCTCTTTTGACGAGATCGCCTCGGACAGCGGATTCGCCCCGATCAGCACCGACTTGTTTGTCGTGGGATCACAAATTCCGGAACTGGAAATCAGCCGCGAGCTGATAGATTATCTCTACGGGGCCAAGGTCGGCTCGATCAGCTACCCGATCACCACGGCTGCCCGTGGGGCAAATACCGGGCGGTCGATACTTCTGGCCCATCTCGATGAACGTAAAGACAGCGGCGACATTCCCCTCGAGGAAGCCACTGAGGAAATCGAGCGCACTCTGATGCTGGAGAAGAAAAAAGTGATCGCCGCTCAGAGAATCAATACGCTGATGGCCGATTACGAAAGCTACGACAGCCTGGCCTCATTCGCCGCAGCCATCGGATACCAAGTTCATTCTCCCCCGCCGTTCTCACGTGCCACCGGACTGCCTGCGGTCGGCCGAGTCAATGCTTTTATCGGTGCCGCTTTCGGCTTGCCCATCGGCTCGAAAAGCCAGCTGGTCGAGGTGGATAACGACTTCTACCTGCTGGAAGTGATCGAGCGCACCGAGGCCCGGATTGAAGACCTGGAGAAATCCCGCGAAACCTTTACCGCCCAGATGCGCAATGTCATAATGCAGTCTTTCTTTTCCCGTTTCAACGAAGAGCTGTTCAACAAAACCGATATCGAAGACCTCCGTCGCCTGCCGCAACCGGATTCCCTGTCCCAGGCGCAAATGTAGCTCGATTGGGGTATAGGCGGCAATGCCGCCCTTAAACACAACCACCAGGGAGTTAAATGACTTTATTAAAAGAGGAGTATTACAAGAACCTGCTGGATAATCTCTATCACGGCATAGCATGTTTCGATACGGACAGGAAAGTTATCTTCTGGAATAAGAGTGCGGAGCGGCTTACCGGGTATGCCAAAAAAAAGGTCCTCGGGAAGCTTGCCTGCGAGGAGGTACTTGTTTATCTCGACAAGCGCGGCATGCGCAAAAAAGAAGACTCATGCCCCATCGAACTGACCATGGCCGATGGCAAGTCTCGTCAGACGGAGTTTTTTTTCAAACACAATAACGGTCAGTACATATCGGCCTCGGCTAATATCCTGCCGATCAAGGACCCGCAGGGCAGGATCCATGGAGTGGTACAGGTATTCAGCGACAACACCCCGGAAATCGCTGTCCAGAAGGCGATCGAAAAGCTGGAAAAACAAGCCATGATCGATCCTCTTACCGGCCTGGCCAACCGGCGCTATATCGACAAGATCCTCGATAACAAAATTAATGAGGCCCAGCGCTACGGAATCAAATTCGGGTTGCTGTTTATCGATATCGACCATTTCAAAGCAGTCAACGATAAATACGGTCATGATGTGGGGGACAAGGTTCTCCAGATGGCGGCCAATACGATGTCGTCCGTGATCAGGACTTCGGATATCCTGGGACGCTGGGGTGGAGAGGAATTTGTAGCCGTAGTTCTGAACGTCGAGGAGGAAAAACTGTTGGGAGTGGCTGAAAAACTGCGGATTTCCATGGAAAAAGCCCGAATGGAAAATAAAGGAACTCAAATCAAGGTTACCATCTCAATCGGCGCAACCATGTCTAATCCCCAGAACAAAGACACCAAGGAGAAACTGCTCAAAAGAGCGGATGACCTGATGTACACCAGTAAAATCAAAGGCCGCAACCAGGTCTCGCTCAGGCTCGAAAAATAGCCGGGCCGACGGGCGAGCTCAATCTGAAGCCGGGAAAGGCGATAACTTTCCCGGTTTTTAAGCTCCTACTGCTGCACCTGAAGTGTCTCAAATAAATGATTTGAATAGATAATAGGCGATAAACAGCCCCAGAATGCTTACCAGGTTAATCTTGATTACCAAGGGTCCCAGGGTCAGAGCAACGATCAGTAGATCCATCGAGAACGGACCGAAATGGCCCACCACGGAGGTAAGAAAAAAATCCTTGGCCACTCCATCAGGCATGATCGAGGATAACAGCTCCCCCAGATAACCGCCCGCCAGCATACCAATCACCAGGACAATACAATAGACAGATAGTTTCTTACGATGCAATGTCGACTCCTCCTTTCAAAGCCTGGAATCGGTTTCGCAACCGGTTGGTCTGTTCGATTTCTACCCCGGGGAAACCAGTTTTCCCGAGGCCAAGACCGGTACGCGCCGGCATAGATGGTAAGTGCTGAAACCTACAAAGCACCCGTAGATCAAACTGAAAAGGATTACCACGGGCCAGAGAAAACTTATCAATTTCAGGTCGTCCAGCGCAGCACAGATCAGTGCCAGCTGGGTAAAGTTATGTGCCAGGGCCCCGAGTATGCTCACGCCCAGAAAGCCCAGAGCGGGCATAATCCAGCGTGCCGCCTGGGCCATAACCAGGAACGAGACCATCCCGCCGGAGAAGCTGAGCAGGAAAAAAGGGCTGAACAGTCCTCCCCGGAAAATGGCTCCGATCACGATTCTCATCAGGTGAACCGTGAAAGCCACCCGCCACCCCACACAGACCAGTAGAGCCAGAGTAATTATGTTGGCCAGGCCCAGCTTGATCCACGGTATCGGTTTGGGAATCGTGGAATCCA
>CAZSTM010000222.1:0-6897 GCA_964609635.1 uncultured Gemmatimonadales bacterium | reverse complement strand
CGGCTGGATGCGCGCCTGGTGCGCGCGGCGGTCTCGATCCCGGCCGTTAAGGGCGCTGAGGTGGGCTCTGCGTTCGAGAACGCGCGCAAGAGCGGCAGCCGGGTCCACGATGAGATCTTCCTGCGGGAGGATGGCGAAACGGTGCCCGGCCGACCGCATCACATCGGTCCCTATTATCGCAAGACCAACCGGGCGGGCGGCACCGAGGGCGGCATGTCCAACGGCGAGCCGATCATCCTGAGGGCGGCCAAGAAACCGATCCCCACGTTGATGAAACCGCTGTGGACCGTGGATATCTCAACCGGCGAGCCGGTCCGGGCCTCCACCGAGCGCAGCGATGTCTGCTCCCTGCCGGCGGCCAGCGTGGTCGGCGAGGCGGTGGTGGCCATAGAGATCGCCGGGGCTTTTCTGGAGTCTTTCGGCGGCTCGAACTTACTTGACATCGAAGCCAATTACAGTCATTATGTAAAAAGGGTATCCGTTCAGCCATGAGCACTGAATTCCGCGGCCGGCCCAGCATTACCTTGACCGGTTTCATGTTCAGCGGTAAGAGCAGCGTGGGCCGGGAGCTGGCCGGCCGGCTGGGACTGGGGTTCATCGACCTGGATTCCGAGATTGTCCGTGCGGCCGGCTCGCCGGTGGAGAAGATATTCGCCGAGCGGGGTGAAAGCGAATTCCGCCGCCTGGAGCGGGAAGCTATTCAGCGGGTGCTGCCGCATCCCGGGCAGGTGGTGGCTGCCGGTGGCGGGGCGGTTATCGACCCGGAAAATCTCAAGATAATATCAGGGCATAGTTGTATCATCTGGCTTAAAGTATCCGTCAAGACCGTGCTCGAGCGCTGGAAAAACTCCCGGGGCCGCACTCGCCCGCTTCTTAAGGTCCAGGACCCGGAAAAAGAAATCATCCGCCTGCTCGATGAGCGCCGCGAATTTTACAGCCGCTGCGATTTTGCCGTCGAGTGCGAGGGACTTTCGGTCGCTGAGGTGGTAGAACGGATCCTAAGCCTCCTGGCGGCAGGTGAATCAGAGCAGTCGTCATGAGCGGTGCGGCTCACCCGGAAACCATGAATACGTTTTGGGCGAGGCATGCCTCGCCCCTACGATGTCTTATGGCATTTAACGGTTAATCGGATTTCGTAGGGGCGACCGGCGGTCGCCCGCATGCAGAGAATGTTCAGGAGGCCGGTGTGCAGAGAGAACTGGAAGAGATCATCTCTTACATGAGCGAGAAATTTCGCCCGTACGAGGTTTTCGAAAAGCAGCTCAAGCGCATCACCCGGGAACTTATCGAGCGCGGTTATACCATGGAGGAGATAACCCGGGGAGTGAACGCCTACCTGCTGCAGCTCGAGCCCATGAGCTCGGATTACCCGAACCCTCAGGAGAAGCCCGGGAGGCGAGACTTTAATTTCCGGATCCTGGATATTACCGAATCGCGCTGGATCGGGCCCGGAGCTTACGGCTACCTTTGTTTGCTCCGGGAGCTGGGCTTGTTGAGCCATCATGAAACCGAGGAGATAGTCCGCTACGTGGTTGAAAACGAAATCGAGTTGGAGTCCGGAGAGGACCTTCAGCAGATCATGCTGGAAATGATTTTCGACAGTGGAATCGAGGGAAAGGGGTTCTACGCCGGTGAGGATTACGAGGACCTGGAAAACGAGGGGCCGGCCTTGCGCAATCGTGGCAGACGGCTGCTGTGAGCCGGTTCAAAAGTGGGAAAAACTCTCGAGGGCTTAGTCAAATACCGTTCTGAATTGAATAGCGAGCGAATATTAATAATCAAAAAAACCTTAACATTCGAAGATTCCCGGCAGCTTGCTGCGGGGAGTCTTCAATCCTGGCTCCTGTATTCTTAATTTTTTATACCTTTCCGCTTCCGGCTTGTCCGGCGCAGGTTTTTTAAGAATTTTTCATGCCGGCCGATTATATCTAACGAAGCCGGCAGTTTTTATTGGCCGAATGGTCTGTCGGCGCCTTGCCCGGCAGGTTTATCTGTATTTTTCTGAAATGAATTTAAGGGAGTAGGGGTAATGGGAAAATCGCTGGTCATTGTGGAGTCTCCGGCAAAGGCTAAGACTTTGAGTAAGTATCTGGGTTCCGGATATGAGGTAAAGGCGTCGGTGGGCCATGTGATCGATCTGCCCAAAAAAAGTCTGGGCGTGGACCTGGAAGAGGATTTCAAGCCGACCTACAATGTGATTCCGGGTAAGGACAAGGTGGTGACAAGCCTTAAACGGGCTGCCAAAGAAGCCGACCAGGTCTACCTGGCTCCCGATCCGGACCGCGAGGGCGAGGCTATCGCCTGGCACGTGGCCAGTGTACTGGGGAAAAGCGAGGACAAAGTTCACCGGGTGCTCTTTAACGAGATTACCAAAAGCGCGGTGATCGAAGCCATGTCTCATCCGACCCGCTTGAACCGCAACCTTTTCGAAGCGCAGCAGGCACGCCGCATCCTGGACCGTCTGGTGGGTTACCAGATAAGCCCCATCCTCTGGAAGGTGATAAGAGGCGGCTTGTCCGCCGGAAGGGTGCAGTCGGTGGCGGTGCGCCTGGTGTGCGAGCGCGAGGAGCAGATCCGGGCCTATGACCAGAAGGAGTACTGGAGTATTACCGCCGAGCTGTCCAGGCAAGCCCGGGAGCATTTCAACGCCAGGCTGTGGAGTGTGGACTCGCTGAAACTGGTCACTCAGCCGGATACCGAGGCAGACAGAGATGACCGTTTCTGGATCAAGACCGCCGATCAGGCCGAGGAGATAACCGCCGAGCTGCGCAAGATCGAGGATTACCGGGTGGAGCGGGTGGAGCGCAAGAAAAGGCAGCGAAACGCTCCGCCGCCGTTTATCACCAGCACCATGCAGCGTGATGCCGCGGTAAGGTTCGGCTGGTCCGCCAGGAAAACCATGAGGGTGGCCCAGTTCCTTTATGAAGGTGTCGATATAGGCAAAGAGGGCACGGTGGGCCTGATCACCTACATGCGGACAGACTCCACCAGACTGGCGGATACGGCGTGCGCGGAGGCTCGCAAGCTCATCGCCGACAGTTTCGGTAAAGAATATCTGCCCGCGGCCCCGATACGTTACCGGCGGAAAAAGGCCAATGTACAGGATGCTCACGAGGCCATACGGGCTACCTCCGCCTTCCGGCGCCCCGAATCGCTTGAATCTTTCCTCGACCCGGACCAGCTTAAACTCTACCGGCTGATCTGGTCGCGTTTTGTGGCCTGCCAGATGAACGCCGCCGTTTACGACCAGACCGTGGTGGATATCCAGGCCGGACCGCGTTTCGTTTTCCGAGTCAGCGGCAGTGTAATGCGTTTTCCGGGGTTCACGGCCGTTTATACCGAGAGCTATGAGCGGAACGGTCCGGCTTCGGAAACCGATACTGCCGAAAGACCCCTGCCCGACCTGAAAGAGGACGATAGACTGGAGATGCACAAGCTCGAACCCCGTCAGCATTTCACCCAGCCTCCGCCCCGTTTCACCGAAAGCTCGCTTATCAGGGAGCTCGAGGCCGACGGGATCGGTCGGCCCTCGACCTATGCCTCGATTATGAGTACGATTATCGATAAGGGCTATGTGGAACGCACCAAAAAGGCGCTTAAACCCACGGACCTGGGTTTTGCAGTGACCGGGCTTCTGGTCGAGCGCTTTCCCGGTATTCTCAATGTCAAGTTCACGGCCAAGATGGAGAGCCTGTTGGATGAAGTCGAAGACGGTCGTCAGCAATGGTTGAACGTGCTGAAAGATTTCTACGGGGATTTCAAGCCGGCCCTGGACTCGGCTATGGCCCAGAGACAGAAACTGGTGGTACCTACCGATGTGGAATGCAATAAATGTGGCGGCAAGATGGTTATTCGCTGGAGCCGTCACGGGCAGTTCCTGGGTTGCTCGAATTTCCCGAAATGCAATAATATCAAGCAATTCGAACGAGATGAGAAGGGCGACATCCGGATTATCCCCGAGGAGGTGACCGGGGAGCTCTGCGAGCGCTGCGGCAAACCCATGATCAAGAAGCAGGGCCGTTACGGGCCTTTTCTGGCCTGTTCCAATTATCCGGAGTGCAACGGAATCAAGTCCTTGACTACCGGCATCGCTTGTCCGGCAGAGAACTGCTCGGGCGAGCTGGCCCAGAGAACCACCCGCCGGGGCAAGGTGTTCTTTGGCTGCAACCGTTACCCGAAGTGCGATTTCGCCACCTGGGATCGTCCGCTTGACCTGACCTGCCCGGATTGCGGCGCCAGACCCCTCTACGAGAAAACACCCCGCAACCGGGCAAAGTACCTGTACTGTTCCTCTTGTAAAAAAAGGTTCAAGGAGGAGGATCTGCTGACTCGGGACGACCGGCCCGAACCGAACGGCCGGGAGGACCGGAAGGATATGATTCAAAGTGCATGAACCTCCAAGAGCAGTGGTAGTCGGAGGTGGACTGGCAGGCTGCGAGGCCGCCTGGCAACTGGCTCGCGCGGGATTCGAGATCACCCTCTACGAGATGCGCCCCCATACTACCACCGAGGCTCATCAGACAGGGTTTCTGGCTGAGCTCGTCTGCAGCAATTCATTCAAATCCACTGAGACCACCAATGCCCATGGGCTGCTCAAGGAGGAATTGACCCGGATGGGCAGCCTGGCCATGGCCGTGGCCAGAGAGAATGCAGTGCCCGCCGGCAAGGCCCTGGCGGTTGACCGGATCGGTTTCGCCCGCCGGGTTACCGAGATAATAGAATACGAAAAACGCATCCAACTGGTGCGCGAGGAGGTTACCGAGCTTCCCGACCTGGATCGCAACTTGTGTATCCTGGCCAGCGGACCTCTGACCAGTGCGCGGCTGCATAAACGCCTGAACGATCTTATCGGCGAACAGAGCCTTTACTTCTACGATGCCATAAGCCCGATCATCGCCGCCGAATCCATTGACATGGACTACTGCTTCCGCCAGAACCGTTACGGTGGAGGCGATGATTACCTGAACTGTCCGCTGGATAAAGAGCTGTACCACCGTTTTATCGGAGAGATTGTTACTGCGGATACCGCGGCGGCCAAAGATTTCGAGCTGGCCGGGTTTTTCCCGGGCTGCCTGCCGGTGGAAGTGATCGCCGCCGGCGGGCCGCTCTCCCTGGCCCACGGGCCGATGAAGCCGGTGGGGCTGGTCGATCCGGCCACGGGAAGACGTCCGTTCGCCGTGCTCCAGCTCAGGTGCGAAAACAACGCAGGAACCATGTTCAACCTGGTGGGTTTCCAGACCCGGTTGAAGCAGGCCGACCAGCGCCGGGTTTTCGGTATGATACCGGCCCTGGCCCGTGCCCGGTATCTGCGTTACGGTTCGGTGCACCGGAATACCTTCCTTAACCTGCCCCGGGTGGGCCGGCCGGTGCTGGAGATAGTCGGAAGACCGAACTTGCTGGTGGCCGGTCAGATTACCGGAGTGGAAGGATATGTGGAATGTATCGGCACCGGACTATTAGCGGGTGTCAATGCCGCCCGGCGGCTCAAGGGGCTGGAATCCGTATCGCCCCCGCCTCAGACCATGCTGGGTGCCCTGCTGGCTTATGTGCACGGGGCGGAACCGGAAGGCTTCCAGCCGATGAACGCCAATTTCGGCCTGCTGCCTCCTGTTCCCGGGCCTAAAACCGGTAAAAAGGAGCGAAAAGAGGTTTTCGCCTCGCGGGCTCTGGCAGCGCTGGATGAGTTCAACGATGCTTATGTCAAGCCGCTCCACCGGAAGAACCTGGGAAATGGTATTGTTTAAACAGCGCTGTTGTGGCACAAAAAATGCAACTTCCTTTTTTCGGTAACTGTTGTATTTTAAGCAGGCCGCTCTTGAGAGGAGTGCCCGCCCCGGCGGGCGGGGTGTGTAATCGATAATCCGATAAAGGCTGAGCATGCTGGAAGAAACAAAACAATACCTCAGGCATCTGTCCCTGCGCCGTAACTGCTCGCCGCATACGGTTGAGGCCTACAGGCGCGACCTGGACGAGTTCGGGGGATTTGTTAAAGATTACCTGAGCACGGACAGGGTGAGCCTTGAATCAATCGACCGGCTGACAGTGCGCTCCTGGCTGGCCCGGCTGGCCCGGTCCGGCCTGGCCAAGACTACCATCAACCGGAAACTGGCGGCTGTCAAAGGTTTCCTGGCTTTTCTGCACCGGCAGGGCTGTATCGAGCACAATCCGGGAATCTCCATCCGCTCGTTGAAAACCGAGCACCGGCTGCCGAATTATTTGAGTGCCGAACAGGCTGAAGCAGTGATGGAGGCTTTCGAGCCGGGGGACCTGCGGGGAGCTTGCGCCGCGGCCATGATCGAGCTTTTTTACAGCTCGGGTCTGCGTCTGAGCGAGCTGGTGGGGCTGAATATGTCTGCTTACGATCCGGCCCGTCGGATGGTGCGGGTCATGGGAAAGGGAAGCAAGGAGCGCCTTGTGCCGGTGGGTTCGGCGGCTGCCGCGGCGATTGAGATTTACCTCAAAAGGCGAAAGCGCCTTTTCGGTGCTCCCGAATCATGCGATGCGCTTTTTGTCGGGCGCTCGGGCAAAAGGATCGACCGGAGACAGGTGCAGCGCCTGGTGGCCGAAGCCTGCCGCCGGGCCGGCGTATCGCGCGGCTTGAGTCCGCACGCTCTTCGCCACAGTTTCGCCACCCACCTGCTGGATCGCGGGGCGGAGCTGGTGGCTATTCGCGAAATGCTGGGACATGAGAGCCTTTCCACCACCCAGAAATACACCCATGTAAGTGTGGAGAGACTGAAGGAAACTTACCGACAGGCTCACCCCCGCAGCGGAATGTAGAAGAGGTTGACCCGGCTGTTAGACATCCCAAAATGAGTCAGTCAAGTTATTTCTTTGCCCTAAGTGCTGTAATTCAAAAGTTCGATTACGTATTTTTTCCAGACACGCTGAACGAGA
>CAZSTM010000221.1:0-6906 GCA_964609635.1 uncultured Gemmatimonadales bacterium | reverse complement strand
CCCGGAACGCCGCTCGCGAGATGTTGTGGTCCGGATTGTTTTTCAGGGCCAGGTCGATACACTCATCCAGAGTGACCCGTTTCCGACCGTTATGTTCCGTGAAGCTGGATACACTCTTGCCCACCGGGAACAGCGAGGCCAGGTTGTAATCGTGGTAAAAGGGGACCGGAGAATCCAGCAGGCCTGGATATTGCATGTCGGCGGCGGAAATAAAGTCAGCCGAGCCCAGCAGAAAGATGTTCGCCAGGGTGAAAAAAAATATTCTGATAGAACGAGTAAAAACTCGATATTTCATTTAAGGTTCCTCCGCAATAGAAATTGGACTGAATTGATTGTTGTCGAGAACTTTATAAAAAATATGATTTGCCATTCTTACAAACCTTCCGGATAATTAAGCGGGTCAAGCTGCCAAAAATATTATTGAGATTAATTAAGCCAGAGCCGGTAAGCAAGAACCATGTCCTGTTTTTTTTGAGAAGTTTTTTCCTGGAGCAGCAGTTTCAGCTTGTTACACCGGAGTTCAGAGAGTAATTGAGGCTTAAAAAATCCCCGGCGGATTGCTCCGCCGGGGCGCCACCAAAAATTTTTTCAGGAGGAATCGGCAAGTTAAACCATATTATTTAATAATCTAACGCCGGACAACACGGAAGCCTACGTAGCTGATCCTGTAGCTTGGGCCGGCAAAGAAACGATTAGCCGACCGGCAAGCCCAATCACAAGTTTGCCAACTGCCGCCCCGGAAAGTACGTAACTCGCCGTTTTCAGAGCCCGTTGGATTATGGCTCGGGCTGTAACTGTAATAATTTTCATCATACCAGTCGCTGCACCACTCACCTACATTACCCGCCATATCATACAAACCGTATGGATTCGCTTCGTAGTTCCTTATATCCGTGGGAGAATTTACAATCTTGTCGTAATTGGCTGTCTCGCCACTTATCGTTCCGTCAACGGTACCATAATCGAACTGCAGTCCACCGCGGGCCGCGCACTCCCATTCGGCCTCTGTCGGCAAACTAACCCGATAATGCTCAGCAAAGGCATAAGCTCCATACCAGGTCACGAAAACGACCGGCCAGCCCTCCATGCCCGGCTCAACATCAAAGCTTGTGCCGTCATACTTTATCCAGCACCGGTTGATGGAATCGATTACAGTTGAATCAACAATAAAACCATCGGAAAACTCTAAATACGTCCGGCCGCGGTATTCGCCGGAGGCACCGATTACGCTGTCCGGGGTCACTGTTATATCTCCCAATGCAAGGGCAACGTTCAGGTAGATCGCATACTGGGAATTGGTTATCTCAGTATCGCTTATCTGGAATGCGTCCAGGGCCACAGTGTGAATAGGCCTTTCGTCTATCTCAACGCTGTGAGTTCCCATCTGAAAGCTGTCGGCGGGGATCGAGACCATATATATATTTGAGATACCTGCAATTTTGACGATGTACATACTGTTGGTTGTATCAGCACCTACCACAAGCCTGAGCCAGCCGCCGTAGAACCGCTGCGGGATTACTATCATTATCTTTTCAAGGTTGAACTCCAGAATATCTAATTCTTTTTCATCTATATAGGCCTTCACGCTGTCGGCTGTGATTGTCTCATCAAAGTTTTCCACGTAAACAGTCAAGGTGTCTCCCGAGTCAACGCTCTTTTGGCTTAGACCGGCAATAGCAGGTCCCCAATAGATCATCCCGGGAGTCTCTGCACCGGAGAGCACCCCGAGCAAGCCCAAAAGATCGAAAATGTTCACAGAGCCGCTTTCGTCCATGTCCGCTATCAGCTTTGCCCTTTCCGGTTGGACTTGCGGGTTGGACAGCATATCCAATATTTCCAGCAGGTCGAAAACGTTTACCTGGCCGTCCTCGTTGATGTCGCCCCGGTAGGTGGAGCTTGCAGTTGTGAGTGTCCGGGAAAAGGCCGCGCCGGAAACAGATAAGATGATTAAGAAAAACAGACCAATAAACAGAAAAGCCTTGCGCATAGTTTTGGCTCCGAAAGATGAACTATTATTAACCTCTGATCAAAAGCTAAGCTTAATAACTTAAATTACTATTAATAAGATAGCCAAAGAAGAATATCCTGACCCACAGAAAACAAAACCGAGAAATCAGGAGTCAGGAGTCAGAATTGATTTCGAATAAGCATCCAGTATCTAACTGGCTTCTTCCAATTGGTCTAATTGCTTCTGGCTCCTTAAAACAAATGAACTCATCAAAAATGCACTAAGTTACAATTGTATCCTTAATTTTCTGTAAAAAGAGAAAGACTGTTGTCTATTCCGGTATGCAGCAGCCTAAAAAGCGACATATTTTGTGCTCCCTCTAGTAACCGGTTGCTTTGCCGTCTCTCCGACAGCCGTTATCCCCCCGCCGGCGGTGGATCAATACGGCAGTTTAATGAGGTGCGTTTTCCCCTCAAAGGTAACTCGCAACAATCCTTTGTTGCGGGAAATCGAAATATTCGGACCCACAGGCTTCCTGCCCCGCGTGCCGTCCACATAGAAGGCCACCGGAGTATTGGAAAGCACCGGTGAACTGCTCTGCCAGTGAGGGAAAGACCCTTTTCCTCCAAAATTATGGGAATGCAGCCAGCCGGGACGAGGCTCCAGCAGCTCGAACTCGAGCTTTCCGGGAGGCGCCAGTAGAACCTTGAGTATGGAGTGGTTTTCGCCGCCGTGAATGATCAGGCAGTCTTGCTTGTGCTCCTCCTGCAAGGTCTCGCCGTGCGGCACGCTGATCCCGTATCCCCCGAGATAGAGATAGACGGGCCTGGCGCTGTTGTGCCAGAAAACATGAACCTCGCCGCTGTTTCCGACCAGAGTGTGCGTGGTAACCTCGCCGAAATCGTACCAGGTAGTATCAGCCTGCTCCAGGTCGGGGGCTTGCATATCCTCTGCACTGATCAGGTGATCCGCGGTAACCTGCACCATCCGGGGGCGTTCGCGATAGTTCCATTCTTTGCCGTCGAAAGAGTAGCCGCTCCGTCCCGCGCCGAGATCCGGGCCGCCTTCACCCGTGGCGCACCAGCCGAGGTAGCTGGAGTAGGCGTGCTGGCAGTATTTGATGCCTCTCTGCCAGTTTCCCCAGTGGGAGAAAGGCTGGCCCACCGGATAAAGGCGCGCCTCGCCGTCGATGGGGCTGACCCTGAGCAGCATCTGCGCAGCCGGCAGGGGAACTCTGCCGCCCGCCCCTTCCCGGTCCGCCGGCATGGGCTTTTCGACCTCACGCCAGAAAGGGTCCTCTTCGGGAATGAGCAGGCAGATCAGGCCCTGGGCGGCCCAGTAGGGCGCACCGCGGTCGATGTACGGCTCGGCCACCACCGTGTTGGGACCCCAATACCCGGGTTCCAGCAAGCCGTTTTCACTCAAGGCTCCGTGCTCCCAGAAGTACTTGAGGCAGCCGGAGGCGATCCGACGGGCCTGGCCCGGAGGCAGGGTATCGACTCCGTTGAGCACCGCCCAGCCGATTGCCGAAATGCAGGCGAACCGGTAGGTGGTGGACCGACCCCAGGGGATATGGCCGCCATCCCGGCCGAAAAGATAAGGAAGACTCTCGAGAAAAAGCGCGGTAGTCTCCCTGACTCTTTCTCCGAACCGTTGGTTCCACTGCTCATCAAAGCGGACCAGGGCATTGTTGTAAAGTTGGAAGCCCCAGAGGTTGTACAGGTCGAAACTGCGGTTGCCCCCGTCGATGAACCAGCCCTGCCCGCGATACCAGTTGAACAGGCGTTCGAACATTCCGGTCAGGAATGCCCGGTTGGATTCCACCCCATATTTTTCCAGAATGGGTACCGGCGTCATATGGAAATACCAGTGGTTGCAGTCATAGGCGATATTGAAGGCGAGATCCTTGAAATAGGCGAGCAGGTTTTTTTTCTGCTTGTCGTTGAACGGGTCCCAGAAAAAACGGGGATTGATCAGCGCGGCGGTTGCCAGATTCGTGCCGAAAACATCGTATTTTTCGTGCTTGCCCCAGTAGTGCGGGCTGTCGGGGTCCGTTCCCCTGATTATTTCCTTCAGATAAGGGCCGGTAATCGATCCCCGGTAACCCGGCACCTGATCGCGGCCGGTGGCCGCAGTGTAGACGGCCACCATTATCAGGCTGCGGCCGAAGGCTTCCCGGCTGCCCCCTATGTCAAAAAGCTTTTGAAAATGGCCTGTCTCTCCGGGAACGCCTTTCAGCTGAGGCATTCCCACCTCCGGATCGAAATAGGGCATGATACCCGCGATAAGCTTCTCGGTTATCTCCAGCCAGTGTTGCCTGGTGTATCCGGTGTAAGGACTCAAGGTTCTGTCCTCGGGAACCTTCAAAACAGCCGTCTTATTCACGGAACCTTCCTTTTTTCTGTTTGCCGCCAGCCCGGCTGCAGGGCTCAAAGATAACACCGCAGCGAGTATCGCGGGGATTAGCAAGAAAACCCTCACGGAAACAAGCCCGCGTTTAAGTTTTTTCATCTGTGTCCTCCCCACAAGGTGTCTCGATCCTAATAAAAAGCGCTCATTACTGCGGTGTATCGGCGCCATCGCCGGGGTGTTTTTTCTTCCGGCGAAACAGGCAGCCGGGAAACCCATTACTGCAGTAGCTTGAATTCTCTTTTTTCAAGATCCCATCTCAATACCACCTTTTTATCCTTGATTTTATAGGCTATCTGCACCTCGCCTTTCTCTTCCGAGGAGCTTAGGTCCGAAATGGACGGATCGTTTTTGCCCCTTGCCCGCAGGATGGTAACGATGGTCGCCCGGCTGCCGTCAAAGCCCGGTGAGAAGGTGAGCCGTTTTGTCCGGTCGAACTTTTCGTGGGGTTCCTTTACCGTCCAGGTGTCCCAATTCAAACCCTGCAAGGAAGAAGCCCCGGTGGTATGAATATCGAGGCAGGCTTCTCCAAGGGTAACCGTGGCGCCTCCGTCTTTGGGCTCAATTTCCGCTTCCGGATCGCAGTGCAGAAGCCACTGGACATCCAACCCGGATTCGGGCAGATCACCCACGGCACCGACGGCTTTAAGCTTCTTTGAGGGAGAGACGGCCCGGGTGTAGATCACCTCTTCACTGTAGGCGGTCATTTTGATCAGCCGGAAGTTTTCGGGCATCGAGGACCCGCAAAAAGCTATCCTGCTGCGGGTTTTAAGCTCCACTGCGGGAGAGACTATAAAGTGGTTATCGCATACCCGGGATGTAGTCTTCCAGCTGTGTACGGGTTTACCGTCCACCTCAATGGAAAAGCTGCCTTCACCCGGATAGTTGTCGAGGTAGTTTGCACTCAGCCTGTAGGTGCCGGGTTCTCCCTGGAATATCGTGTAAGCCTCGCCCTGCTTGCCGATAACATAACCCATGCGGCTGTGCTCCAGGCCATCTTCTACTTTCAGCTCCTCGGAAGGATAGCTGTAGAGAACACCCTTATCCTCGAGTGCGATCTGATCGGCGACAATGAGCACATCCGGCTTGATAAAGAGCAGATGCCTGATAAACCGCTTGAGCCCCAGGGCCGGATGATAGGCGCGGGTAACATTTCCCACTACATAATCACAGGCCTTATCGGAGCGGGCCAGCAGGATTTCCGGGTAGTGCCGGTAATACAAACACTCGGCTACTCCCATCCAGGCGACATCCTCACCGAGCTGGCCCCGGCCCTTGAAAAGCATGGTGTTATGGTTGGCGGTTCGTTTGAAAGTAGTGTAAAGCGGGTCAATGGCCAGAAATTGTCCCCGGGCGAAGACCTGGAATGATCCGGCGTCCGGATGCTGGTGGTTGGTGCCCCAGTCCCATTCGGCGCTCAAGGATTGGACCTTACCCATGAACGGCCCGCACTTGAAACCGACCATCATGGCCGAGGGGTCGTTCCAGGAGGAGCGCATCATCACCTGGTCATTTTCATTGAAATGGTGGAAGGTGGGGAACCCGGCCGGGTCTGCTGTCCCGATATCGGGATCGTACCAGAGAAGCGACCAGAAAGTAGCGCTTCCCAGGCCCTCCGGCTGCAGGTCGATCAGGAACTTGCCCAGCCACTGCGCCTTGGTGTCATTGTATTTTGAGGCGAGCAGAAAAAGCTGCGGCTCCGGCCCGTGCCAGCTTGCGTGACGGGGGGAGTCGCCGAAAGTCAGGGCCCATTCTTGCTCGGTGCACAAGGGCAGCAGGCTGTGCAACAGGAAGTTGGGGATTTCTTTCAGGCCCGGCGTATCATAGAAGTCCCTGCCGAGCAGGCTTTCGGCGAGTTCCGTGTATTTGGTGATAAACTCGAAATCGTAGGCCCCGTAACTGATGCCTTCGAGCGAGGTGCCGTCCCGGGGTAAAGTCCGGAATACCACTTCGAAAAAATCCTCGCAGATTTCCAACCACCGCTTCGCCCGGGAATCCTCTCCATAGAGGGCGGCCGCCGCATAGGCCAGCCCGCAGAAGTTGGATATGCCGTGGTTCTGGAAGTACTGGTTGTGGTACCATACCCGGCCGGTGGTCATCCTTTGATACTCGGCTTCCGCCTCCCTGCCCAGGCGTTCGGCCGCCAGTGAGCGTTCCTCTGTGCTCAGAGAGGGGTACAGCCAGTCATAAGCCAGGGCAATGCCCTGCAGAAGGTGGCCGTGCACCAGATCATTTGCCGGGTCCCACTCCTGGCTGCGGGCCAGGCCCAGCAAATGGCTTTTCGCCGCCTGGAAATGGGTGTCCTCCCCGGTCATCAGCCAGGCGAAACAAAGATCTGGCGCCAGGTTTGCGTGTCCGCGGTTAAGGTCCTCCGGCAGAGGCTGTTCGGCTCGTTCCAGCTTTGCCGGCAGGTCTTGCAGGTAACGCTGCCAGAGCCATTGGTGGGTGGTTTCAAGACAGAGTCTTAGATTCTCCTGTTCCTCCGCTGAGAGCAGGATTCTGGGGTGAGGGTTTTTTATGGTTTCCAGTCCTCTTTGTGCATCGGTCCT
>CAZSTM010000220.1:0-6919 GCA_964609635.1 uncultured Gemmatimonadales bacterium | reverse complement strand
ATGCGGGAAGGACCTGGGAGCTTAAAGCCAAGGGTCTGGGAGAAAACCGCAAAGCCTGGAGGATGGTGCTCTTGCCCGACGGCAGGCTTATTCTGCTGGTCGCCCGAGGAGGTATCGAGGGAAGGGGCTACATCGACGGCGGGCTTTACCTCAGCGATGGCGGCGCCGACTCCTGGCGGCCAATGACCCTGCCAGAGGGAGTAAATGCACCCAACGACCTGGTTTACGATCCCTCGAATCCGCAGAGGATGTATCTTAGCTGCTGGCCCTGGAGCGCCGAGGGCCGGGAGCGCTGCGGAGGGCTGCTGCGCACCGAGGACGGCGGCAAGACCTGGATGCAGGTGTTCGACGAGAGGGCGCATGTCTACGCCGCCGCCGTGGACAAGGAAAACCCCTCGAGGGTCTTTCTCAACACTTTTGACAGCGGAGCCTACCGCAGCGACGACCGCGGCGAGAGCTGGAAGCGGCTCGGCGGCTATAATTTCAAATGGGGACACAGGCCGTTGCCGGACCCCCGCAATCCGGGCATGCTGTTCCTGACAACTTTCGGGGGAAGCGTGTATTACGGGCCCGCCCAAGGAGTGCCCGGAGCGGTCGAAGATATCGAGAACCTGCCGCCGTTCAGCTGGTAGCTTCAGAAAGGAGAAAATTCGGTTTTCTCAATTACCACTATCCGCTTTACCTGTCCAGGGCGAATGCGGGCTTTCTGGTTTTCCACGCCCCCCGCGTGAAATCCGGACATTCCACCGGCGCGCTCCCGGCGGCGATGGAAGCTTCCGACAAGGGGATAATAACACTCATCAGCACCGAGTCGTAAACATCCACCGGGGTTTGTGTCTTGTTGCGTACCGCCGTCAGGAACCGGCTCAGCTCTAAATAATCGGTACCTCCGTGTCCCCCGGTTTCTTGATTTCGCATTTTTTTCCACCAGGCGTGTTCGTATTTCTCCTGGTAAGGGGCAAAAGGCTCCCACTCGTGATATTCCGGACTCCTGCCCGTAAGATAGACCGCCTGCCTCTGCTCGTTGTAAATGCCCTCGGTGCCCTGTATCATCCAGCGGTTATCGTACGGCCGGGGAAGTTGCATGTCATAGTTGATAACAATCGTGTTTCCCTTGCGAGTCTTGACCACCGTGGTGACAATGTCCCCCTGCTTGTACTCGGGCCAGGCGTTGGGGTGGTTCGGGCCGAACTTTCTGGTGAAATAGCTGTTGATACCTATTGACCTGCTGGCGGTCGAGGTGAGGTAGGCGAAATAGTCGCCGCAGCCTAAATTCATCCAACTGACAACCGGCCCGAGGCTGTGGGTCGGGTACTGGTCGGCGTTTCGTTTCAATAAATATTCCGCGCCCCAGCGCTTGTTGCCCTGAGGGTCGAAAAACCAGTGGTCTATGCAGTCGTGCGAGTGGGCGCAGTGGCAGTGGACTATCTCGCCGAACAGGCCGAGCCTGATCATGTTCAACACTGCCAGGTTGTCACTGCGGAAGCTCCAGTTCTCGAGCATCATGCAAGGCACTCCGGTTTCCTCATGGGTGTCGACCAGTTCCCAGCACTCATCCAGGGTGATCGCCGCGGGTACTTCCACGGCTACATACTTGCCCGATTTCATACCGTAAACCGCCATCGGGGTATGCCAGTGCCAGGGAGTGGCGATAAGGACCGCATCCAGGTCATCCCGCTCCATCAACCGCCGGAAATCCTCCGGTCCCCGTGAGTATCCCTCCGGCTTCTCCTGACCGGCTTTTGCCAGTGTAGCCTGCACTGCTGCGATCTTTTGATTGTGGAGATCGCACACCGCCGGCACCTCGACTCCGCCGATCCCCAGGAGTGTGTTCAGCAGGCCGGTGCCGCGTCCCCCGAGTCCGACAATTCCGATTCGGACAACCTTTTCATCTGCAGGGGATGCTCCCTCAAATCCGCCCGCTGCCATAGGTACAGCCAGGCTTGCCGTGGCGCATGCTTCAACGAATTCTCTACGGCTAATTTTTCGCTTCATCTTTGCCAACCTCCTTTTCCCCAGGGAATTCCACGATCTTTGAAGGATATGATAACCTTAGTGAATAATAAATAAAACCGGCTACTTGATAAAAACCGTTATAAATGTTAAATTAATTAAAAATTGTATACTGAGCAATATAAACACGGAGTGAAACTAAGATGCCGGAACTCAGTAGCAAGCCTGTATATACCATGGGCGTAGCATCAGAGCTTATTGGGCTTTCGTCACATTCTTTAAGGCTTTACGAAAGAGAAGGACTCATTATCCCCCATAGAACTTCGACCAGAAGGAGGTTATACTCTGATATAGAGTTGGCCAAGACAAGAAACATACATGAAATGATAAAGGAAAACGGTATGAATTTCGCCGGCATTCGCCATCTCTTGTCACTTATCCCCTGCTGGAAAATTCAAAACGATAAATGTACCAAATGCACGCATTTTAAGAATTTTCTGAACAATAGTAAACCCTGCTGGGCCAGGGCCGATAATTGTCAAAATGGCCGGAAGTCATGCCGGCAGTGCCCGGTTTACCGGCAATCAACTAGTTTATGCGATTTGAAGGAAATGATATTCCCCGAAATTAAGGCTCAAAACCGAGCATAACTTCTTGGTATTTGCACTCGATTCTACCGCCGCGCCGCTAATCATCCCTGAAAACCTCATTCTTTATTTCCTCTGCCGGTCGCCTGCCCCTGGATCCTCATAAAAGCATCCTGAATTTATTTCGTGCAGCTCTATGCGGCCCCGGATGCTGAACGGCTTTTTTTCCTAACAAGGGAAGGCTTTCTGCTGATAACTTCTTCACCTTTACCTTCGGGTTCTAAAAGCGGTCGGCCCGGAGAAGTCTAAAATAAAAAAACTCCCGGTCCCCACATGGGGGCCGGGAGTTTTATAACGGTAGCCGTAGATAGGGGCCTGGTTTTACCGGCAGGCGCCGTTGCGCTGGGCCAGCAGCATGGCAACGGCATCGGTGATACCGGCCTTGCCGTTCCGGTTGAAATCTCCCCTCGGATCATCGGGATTGGCCCGCTGGAAAAGCAGCAGCGCGATCACATCGGTGATGTTTATCCTGCCGACTAGGTTGAAATCGCAGGTTATCTCAAGTGAAGAATCAGGCTCCACAATGTTCAATTCCGCAAAAGAGCGACTTTCGGCCTGCAGGATCAGCTGTGTTTCCGGATGCTGGATAAAGGCCACCATTTCGCAATTGGTTAAATCCCAGGAAGACTCCGCGGTGAAACTGTTATCGAAAAGAAGCACCTCACCCGGCTGGATGGTGAAAGGCATTCCGCTTTCACCGGTAATCATTAAACGCATTGCCTGGTTGTAGACTGTCTCCCCGTTGCTCGGATAATGAGGAGGCGTCCATTCAGTGGGATCGATACCTTTTTCGGTGAGAACCAGAAAGAAGCCGTATTCATCGTCTTCCACCAGGGCGCAGGCCGAGACGGTAACTTTCACGGTTACCGCCCCGTTATCTTCCGGCGGGCCGCTTTGAAGCTCCAGAAAGAGAGTGGAAGAGTCGGCCGCCGCGGTTTCGATCCTGGTCGCATCGAGATCGTATGGGTCGATCTCTTGCGCTCCGTTCAGGAACAGGACAGGGATTTCCTCAGCCTGGTAATATGAGGTGCGGATCAGTGGATCGGGCATACCCACATCGTTCACGTAGTAGCTGATAAGGGAAAAAATACTGTCTTGGACGACCTGCGGGCCGACAATTTCAACCAGGTTCCGGCTGACCGCGAAACAGGAATCGCACCAGGAGGCGGTGAATAACTCCGCCAGGACTTTCTGTCGGGGGAAAAGTTCGGTATCATTCTCGACTACCTCGTAGGTCCAGCCGGCCATCCCTGACTCCAGTCTGTAAATCTTTTCGAAAAATATCCCGCCCTGGACAGTATCCAGAAAGGCCGCAGCCGCCGCGGACCGGAATCCGGATGCACAGATCACTATAATCTGCTTGTCTAAAGGCAATTTTTCGTAGCGTTCCAGAAGAACACCCGAGTTCCAGGGGAACAGTACCGCTCCCGGGATGTGGCGGAGGATGTATTCGTATTGTTCCTGAACATCGAGCAGGTATAGATTTTCCGACTGGGAGATCCACGAATTTAAAGTATCTGCCGAGACATCCTGGTAGGAAGAGACTGCGGTGGAAAAAAGCCCCGTGGCAATAAGGGAAATGAATATAACTCGTCTTATCACGGCCTTTCCCGGATCGATCCTGCATTATTCGTAACAACTGTCTTTTTCTTTAACGATACAAATCGAGTCGGGGTTACCCGAAAAGTAATTTATCAAGAGGATGCAGGGATACGGCAGGTTTAGTCTATCCGGAAAATTTTTGTCTTTTTATCGAAAGCCCAGCCAGCCGGGAGGTCACGTTCCAGCGGTTTGACCCTCAGCTTTGCGCTGTCGAGCAGTTGACGGCATTCGGTGAGACTTTTCAGCCCGCTGAAAGAGTCGGCTCCCTGAAGGTTCAGGTAACCGGCCAGCGCGGCCAACTTGAGACTGCGCTCGAGAGTCTGCCCGTCCAGCAGGCCGCTTAAAAAGCAGGCGATGCTGACATCTCCCGAACCCGTGGCGTTGGCGATCCTGTCCACCTCGAACGCCGGGCACCAGAGCTCCCGGTCGGCCCAGAGGTTCGGCTCACTCGGGCCGCCGCGGCCGAATTCCGCCAGCCTGGCAGCGCTGCCTGAGCGAAGATAGATACCCTGATGCCCGGCTTTGAGCATGCAGATCCCGCAGCCGAGTTCGAGAAATTCCTCGCCGAGCTTGCGGAAAGTATCGCTTTCTATATGCTCGATCAGTTCCCCGGGTACCCTCTCGCGCAGGCTCAAATACCGCTCCGGATACATGCACAGAAAGCTTTCCTCGATGCTCGGCAGCAGGAGGTCCACATAGGGCAGAACAGCGGCGAAAATCGGCCGCCAGTCGACACTGCCGGCCTCGCTGCGAGGATCGGCCAGGGCCAGGTCCAGACTGGTAGTCACTCCCAGCTCTTTTACCCTGCGGAAGATTTTCACCAGCTCCGCGCCCCGGTTTCGATACAGGGCCCGCATTACTGTGGGATAGCCCAGGTGGAAGAGTCTAGATCCGGCGACTGTCTGATAGTCGATGTGCTCGGCGCAGAAGAAATGGTTGGCCCCTGGGTCGTGCAGGAAGAGGCGGTCTATGTCGGGCGGCGCAACGACAATCGAGTAACTGGTGCTGGCCTGATCAGTCTGTTGAATGCCCTCGCTGGAACCGTGACGCGCCAGCAGAGAGACGGCGATATCTCCGAAAGTGTCCCGGCCCACCAGGGCCATAAAAGCCACCCGCAGGCCCAGAACCTTGAACCCGAGCCCGGTATTGCTCACCGAGCCCCCGGTGGCCACTTTGGCCGGGCCCACCTCGAGCAGCGTGCCGGGCTTGAGAATGTCCTCTATGGCTGTCTTACCGGTCGCGGGCAGACCGGGAGTAAGATCCAGGCAGAGATGTCCGGCGCAGGTGACCTCGACTCCGAGGTCTTGAGTTTTGCCTTTATGATTGATCATTTTTCCCTTGCCCGTCTGCATCTTAACTGATGTGCCTTGTAAGTTCCCCTCAGTCCTCCTTTTTCAAAAGGGGATACAGGGGGATTTCTCCTGACTCCTGACTCCTGTCTTCTGACTTCTCAAGAATTTTCTTCCTCAGCTTTCACCCGGGAACCTCTGTATCTCAGGATCGGTGAATATGTCCAGCTCGTCCCTGCTGGTGGTGGAAAACTCGCTGACCACAGCGCCGCTGTCTCCGGCCTGGAACCAGTGCAGCGTATCGGGGGCGAGAGTGTACTGGTCTCCCGGACCCAGGACAACCTCGCGCCAGACAGTGAAATGCTCTTTCTTGTCCTCCGGGACCTGCGCCGCGGGCGAGCCGGCCGGTTCGCCGGGAAGATAAAGGTAAACCTCGCCGCTGCGGCAGCGAAAAGTCTCCTCTTTGCCGGGATCGTCCCCTACCGGCGGGTGGCGGTGTTCCGGGCAGATCTGGCGGGGAAACATCACCAGCTCCTTGGCGCAGACGCGCTTTGTGTTGACATATACCAGGGCAACCAGCCCTATCTCGTCGAGCCTGCCCAGTCCCATGTCCGCAACCTCCAGGGATTCGCGTTCGGAGTCGGTGATTACGATTCCGGCCGAGGCCAGAAACTCCTCAGCCCGCCGGCGGGCGGTTTCTACCAGTCTACGATCCATGGTGAGCTTTCTCCTCCAGTTGCTTTTGCAGTGTCTGCACTCCGAGGGTGCGCCCGGGTCTGCGAAAGATTTAATAGGGTGTTGAAAAAACACGCTGCTAAAGCCCGGGCTTTCTAAACTGAACTCAATGTAGAAACGAACAACCCTTCGGTCAAGTGTTGTTCCGACAGTTTAAGATGGGAGACGGGGCTGGAGGTTCATCGAGACTGCGGTGCGTCGGGGTGGAGGTATGCAAGGGGGGCGGCCCGCGCACCCGGCTTGGTATGTGCTTGGGGGGGTAGCAGGCTCTCAAGCCGGGTGCGGGGCACAAGATTTTATGAGGAGCTCCGGGTCTGTCGGAGCGCGTTCAGGGCGTATTGACAGTGACTGTTACCGAATCGGACCAGCTTATATTCAAATTGTCGGTCACCGTATAGATAATCTTGAAAACTCCCTCACTGTTGAAAATCCGGTTGCCGGGGGTGGCAGTCGTGTCGGGCTGGAGGCCGCTGTTCCCGTAGGTCCAGAGACGGGAAACAACCTGGCCGCCCGGATCGGAATCGACGGCTGAGAAAGATACGCTGGCGCCCACCGTGATGGTGACATCCCTGTCGGGCGAGATTATATCGGCGTTGGGATGGTTGTTAAACAGGACAGTTACTATCCTCCAGGCGGAGGTGCTATCCCCCCTGTTATCCGTCACCGTATATAAAATCCGGAAAGTTCCCGGTA
>CAZSTM010000219.1:0-6930 GCA_964609635.1 uncultured Gemmatimonadales bacterium | reverse complement strand
AGATCCGCGCGCTTGCGCGCGACACCAAATGCGTAACGAGCGGAGTGGATGCCGTGTCCGTGTCACTTGCACCGATGACCTTTTCACAACTTATATTTTTATCGCAGGGGCGATGAAAGCGTTTCACTGGGCTTGTATATTTAATGTGCCTCTTGAGGGCACGGCCCCTGCTCCTCTCGTTCGCGTTCGCTCACGAGCCTGGTCCTCTGTGCCCCTACTACTGAATTTTGCATCTCAGCAGTGTTACGATCTGTCCCCGCGCAAGTAGGCGGCCGCATCCTCGGGCGGCGTATGGTTGATAAAAAGCCCGGTACCCCACTCGAAGCCGGCCATTTTTTCCAGCCGGGGGGTGATTTCGATGTGCCAGTGCCAGTCGAACTGGAGGGTTGTCCAGTAGTTCGCCCGATTGCAGGCCTGGTTGGGATTGGGCGCGGTATGGAAAATGAAATTGAACGGCAAGTCGCCGAACAGAGCCGCCAGACGGCTTATGGCCTCTTTAAGGATCCCGGCGCAGGAAGCGACCATCTTGTCTTTCATGGTGGAGAAATCGTGATAATGCTCCTTGGGGAAAATCGCCATCTCGAAGGCGAAGCGGGAGGCGTAAGGCACCAAACAGATGAAGTGTTCGTTCTCCGTCACGATCCTGTCACCCTCGGCGCGTTCCTGGTCTAACAGGTCGCAGAAAAGGCAGCGCTCCTTGAGGTGGAAATGTTCTCTGGCGGTGCTAAGCGCCATGGCCGCGGTGCGGGGTATTACGGGCATGGAAACGATCTGAGTGTGTGCATGATTGACCGAGGCGCCGGCCGCCTCGCCGTGGTTCTTGTACAGCAGCACGAAGCGGTTTCTGGCATCCTGCAGCAGTTCGGACACGCGCAGGCGGTAGGTTTCGACCAGGCTCACCAGGTGATCGCGCTCCATATCGTGGAACTGCATCACGTGACGGGGATGGTCTACCACTATTTCGTGCGTGCCGAATCCGCTGACCCAGTCGTAATACCCCCTGCCGCTTCTTTGGAGCTCGTTGGAGACGCCGGATAAGAACGGGTACTTGTTGGGGAAAACCCGCACTTTCCATCCCGGGCGGTTGGGAGCTCCGGTACGCACGGCGTACACCTCGCACGGGGTTTTGTTTTCCTGGCCCTCGCAAAAGGGACATACACCATCATCAGGCTCCCGGGTCGGGATTAAGAAATCCTTGGGAGCGCGGCTGCGGTCGGCTGTTACCAGTACCCATCTGCGATGCACCGGATCGTGTCTGAACTCGGCCATGGTCGCCAGCTCGTTTTCTTAAGGTTGATAAATGATACAAGGGCAAAATAAACTTATTAGTTGCCGGTTGTCAGTTGTTAGAAAACAAGCAACTAACAACCAGCAACTTCTACCGGGGTGTGTCCCCGGTATGTGCTATTTAATAATAAGATGGGGACTATTTTCATGAATAATCCAGATTAAATGCCTATTGTATTGTACCGGAAAAAACGCCTGATGTCAATGCCGCAGTAATGTGCAGCGTGCTAAATCAGCTTTTGGCGGGGGTTAGAGACATTTTTAACTTGTACCTGGCGACCGCTCCGGGTTTAATCCACACGCGCCAGGTCGGCAGCAGGCAGCTGGCCTGGTAGGTCCGGTCGATCCCGCTTTCGCTCTGGCTGATAGTCGACACCGGATACTGGATGAGTGCATCCGCCGGCTGCGAGAACTCGAGAGTTAAATCAATACCTTCCCGGCGGTTGAATACGGTGATTCCGCTTGAATTCGTAAGGATCGCTCCTTGATCGAGAGATCCCGATTTTGCCCCGGGAGCCTGCCAGCCTACCCTCGGGTCGGCCGGACCCAGGACTGTAAGGTTGAAAGAGACTGCAAAAAAAGCATCCAGGCAGTGGTTGCCCAGATTTTTCAATTGATAGGCAATCAGGATTTCATCCGAGCTTGCAGCCAGTTCGATGGTTTTGGCAAGCCGCAGCCTGAGGGCCGGCCCATCCGGCAGCCGGACATCACTTTCGCGGGAAAGCCTCAAGCGGGCCAGTCGGGGGGTGCGGGTCAACCGATGGCTGAAACGGCCTCCGGCAAAATCTGCAGCATCCGGCGGCTGCAGGCCGGCTGCGGCCTCCGGGCTCTCGGGCCGGGAGGCGAAGAAGTGCTCGCGCAGGCTGTAACGCGGATAGGGGTCGTAGACCAAGGCCTTGGGGTCGACTTTTTCCGAGAACCGGCGGTGATGAATGGTGGCGTGTCCGCTGGTTTCAGCGCCTTGTTCGGCTCCGGCGGTCATCAGCACGTGGTAGGCCTCCCGGCGGCGCGCCAGAGTATCGTTAAGGTTGAACCCGCTGCGAAGATCATCGAGTTCAACTATCGCTCCCCCGGAGTCCGGCTTGATAAACAGGCTTATCCGATCGTTGGCGAGCCGCACCTCGGGTTCGCCGTCCAGATCGATGTCCGCCTCTTCGGCGGCCACCTCGCCGGGTATCGAGCTTTTACGGTGCCGCAGAAGAAGATTTTCGGACTCCAGCAGGCATTTATAGACAGCATGGCGCAGGTGCGGCAGGTAAAGTCCGCCGAAAATGCCGTGCCAGTAAGCACAGTTACACTGGGCCATCCAGAGCCGGCGCAGGCGTTCGGGCAGACGGGAGAGTTTGATCGGATTGCTCTCCAGGCTTTGGTGGATTTTTCGGCTCAGAGCACTTACCCTTTTCTGCATCCAGTTGGCTTCCGGGTACTTGACCAGAAAATTTCGCCAGATGCTCCCACGCAGGAAAGGAGCGAAATCAGCCAGCGTACCCTCGGCCTCACACCTGTCGTGCAGGGCGTGGAAGCGCTCGCCGGCCTCGGCCGACAGGGCCCAGCCTCCCATCTCAAAGTAGCTCGCCGAAGGCAGATAGACCCGACCCGCGGCCGGGGTGTTGTCGAGAACGTGGCTGAAAGTGGCGGTTTCCAGCCAGTGACGGTTATCGGTCAGGGCGGTGAAGAATTTTTCCAGCCATTTCTGATTGTAAACCCAGTCATGGGTGCCGGGCCACATGCCGAATTTTTCCCCGTCATCGGCCAGCACCACGGTGCTTCCCTCGGGGAGAGAGCCGGCTTTAGCGCGGAAGAACTCCAGC
Source organism: uncultured Gemmatimonadales bacterium (assembly GCA_964609635.1). Lineage (GTDB taxonomy): Bacteria > Gemmatimonadota > Glassbacteria > GWA2-58-10 > GWA2-58-10 > JAFGTO01. Next base: position 3,832 of record CAZSTM010000219.1, on the reverse strand, counting down.
ACTTCGTCCACCTCGTGGAAAGGTATCAGGTAGCGCAGGCGTTCGCTGATGGGGAAGATGGCGATGAGCGAGCCTTCATCCTCGCTCAGATAGTAGTCGTGCAGGGTTTCCACATCAAAGCCTGCGGCCAGGAAGTGGAAGTCATCCACGGTGACATACTCCAGGCCGGCCTCAGCTAGCGCAACCGGCAGATGGGGTTCCCAGATCCGTTCTGTAAGCCATGCCCCGCGAACGGCAACTCCCAGCTTTTTTTTCAGATACCGGCTCATGTAAGACAGTTGGCCCACGCGGTCGGCATAGGAAATAACCGGCAGGATGGGTTCGTAATGACCGCCGCCCATGATCTCCACCTGGCCGCGGGTAACCAGTTCGCCCAGGAGATTAAAGAAATCCGGTTTTTTTTCCGATAACCATTCGAGGAGGGGTCCGCTGTAGTGCAGGACCGCCCGCACTCGTGGAAAACCGGCCAGGGTCTCGACAAACGGCAGGTAGCAGCGCTGGTAGCCGTCCTCGAAAACGTGTTGGAAATTGCCCACGGGCTGGTGGCAGTGCAGCCCCAGGATGAAACGGATTTTATTACCCACGAAAGGTTCCTCCTCAAAAAAGAAAATCCTTTAAACTTTATATCAAACCGAGGTGCCTTGTCAAGACATGTTATGGTAATATTTTCGTTTTCGAGGGGTCTTGACAGGGTCGGGCCGGTCGGGTATAATATTATTACTTTCCTGTTTCATGGGGTTTCTTTCCAGGGTCCCGAAGTTTTATCCGGATAACAAACCTTAGGCCGGTTAAGTTTATGGAAGATGTCAAAGAAGCTGTTGAAGACTTGATAGAAGAGACCCGTTTACGGAACCTGAGCGACATTCAGATCGAGCGTCGCATCAGAAAGTTCACCGAGCTTTGTGAACAGATGGTTTCCAGCTGTGTCGCCGATGAGCATCAGCGGCAGCAGCTTATCGAACGGCTCGCGATAATGAAAGTCTTCTACAACCACTCTTCCGTGCAGAGTCTCTATAGCGGATCTGCCACCGGTGAGCTCAACGAGCGTCAGCGCAACAGACGCCTGAATAGTATTGTCAAAAAACGCCGCATTGCCCTGCGGATGATCGAGCGTACCGATCCGGAGGTCGCCAGGGCTATTGAACAGCGGCTGGAGGAGGAACTTTCTAACGAGTCTTCCGGCAAGGATTCGACCGGAAAGGTGAAAAAGAAACTCGCCAACATCGAAAAACTCTATCCCCCTTTAAGTCCTCAGCATTGGTATTTCCTGTATTTCAATATTTTTCTCCTGATTCTGCTCTCCGGTCTTATCTGCCTGATTGTAGTAAGGTAATTTTTTATTGACCAGCATTTGTCCGGCTTTATATTTTTAAATTCCAAGTCTTTATTGAGTCAGGAAAAAGACCCCGCCTGGTTTCTGCTCACTATCTATGGAGAATAATAATCCCATGGATTTCAACTGCTGGTTTCAATGTATTAATCACGAATGTCTGCAGAAGTACCCGATCGGCGAGATCATCTACCGCTGTAAAAAGTGCGGTAGCCTGCTTGAGGTGGCCCACGATCTGGAGGCGCTGCGCGGTTACCATGCACGGCAGTGGCGTGATCTGTTCGACAAACGTTACAAGGCCGCCGTGTGGCCTTATGGCAGCGCGGTCTGGGGCAAGAAAGAGTGGGTTTGTCCGGCGGTGGAAGATAAAAACGTGGTCTCGCTGTACGAGGGCGGAACCAACCTGTTCTGGGCCGAGCGTTTCGGCAAGATAATCGGAGTGGAAGACATCTGGGTCAAGCAGTGCGGCAACTCCCATAGCGGCAGTTTCAAGGACCTGGGCATGACCGTGCTGGTCTCGATGGTCAAGCAGATGATGGCCGATGGTGCGGATATCCGCGCGGTGGCCTGCGCCTCGACCGGAGATACCTCGGCGGCGCTGGCCGCTTACTGCGCCTGCGCGGGAATCCCCTCCATAGTTTTTCTGCCCAAGGGCAAAGTCTCCACCGCCCAATTGATTCAACCGATTGCCAACGGGGCGATCACTCTCTGCCTGGATACCGATTTCGACGGCTGCATGGAGATAGTGAAACAGATAACCGAAAAGAAGCGGATTTACCTGGCAAACTCGATGAACAGCCTGCGGATCGAAGGCCAGAAGACAGTATCTATCGAGGTGGTGCAGCAGTTCGAATGGGAGGTTCCGGAAGTGATAGTCGTCCCCGGGGGGAACCTGGGAAATGTGAGCGCCCTGGGTAAGGGTTTCTTAATGATGTACGAACTCGGCCTGATAAAGAGCCTGCCCCGCATTGTCTGCGCTCAGTCCGCCAAGGCCAACCCCCTGTACTTGAGCTACCTGAAAGGTTTCGAGCGCTTCGATCCGGTTACTGCAGGCAAAACCCTGGCCAGTGCTATCCAGATCGGCAACCCGGTCTCGATCAACAAGGCGATAGACACACTCAAGCGTTTCGATGGAGTGGTCGAGCAGGCAACCGAGCAGGAGCTGGCTGATGCCTCCGCCCTGGCCGATATGACCGGGCTGTTCAACTGTCCGCATACCGGAGTGGCCCTGGCGGTGACTCTCAAGATGATCAAACGCGGAATAATAAAGCCCGAACACCGGGTGGTGATAATTTCCACGGCACACGGACTCTAGTTCACAGATTTCAAGACCGGTTACCACCAGTGCGAGCTTGACGAGGTCGATCCACGCTATGCGAACAAACCGATCGAGCTGGCCGCGGATGTGGATCTGGTGAAAAAAACTATAGATAAACAGATCGCCGAGAGGCGATCTGTCGAGGTGGACTGGCCGATGTGGTAGTAAAGCACGGCCGGGAGGAAAAAGCCGCAGAAGGCTTTTTCGACAATCTGTTGAGGAAAATTAAGCTTATGAAACTGATGGATTTCGTTTCCGAGAAGATGATCGATCCCGAACTCGAAGGCCGGACCAAGGACGAACTACTGAGAGGCATGGTAGAGATGCTCCACCGCGTGGGCGGGATCGAGGATCCGGAGCCGCTGCTGAAAAGCCTGCTGGAACGGGAAAGTATAATGACTACCGGTATCGGCCGCGGCATTGCGGTTCCTCATGCGATGAGCCCCAAGGTCGAGCGGCAGATTATCGCCCTGGGAAGAATCCCGGACGGCGCGGATTTCGAATCCCTCGACCGCAAACCGGTCTACTTTATTTTCCTGCTGATCGGCCCGCCTGAATCGGCCGCTCAGCACCTTAAGACCCTGGCCCGTATCAGCCGCCTGGTTCAGCACTCCCAGTTTGTCGAGTCGATTAAAAAAGCCCGGGATGCCCGGGAGATTTTAAGAATCCTCGCCGAAGAAGATGGAAAGCACACAGGTTGAATGCCCATGGCCATATTGATGATTTTCGTGCTTAATAAAGAGGAGTATCTCGATGAAATCCTCTCCGGGTTCCTGGAGATCGGGATCGGGGGTGCCACGATAATCGACAGCATGGGCATGGGCCGGATACTCTCGCACGATATACCGATTTTTGCCGGGCTGCAGGGAATGCTTTCCGGCGGCAGGCCACACAACAAGACTATATTGTCGGTGCTGCCCGACCGGGAGATCTTCCGGGCGGCGGCCGAGTTGATCGAGGATGTCTGCGGCAAGCTGGAGACCGAGGGCACCGGCATACTGTTGTGCCTGGAGCTGAGCGAAGTCCTGGGGCTTAAACCGGGCTAGGAATGAGAGGACTCGCTCTTACCGGTTGGATAGTCTTTCCGTTTTATGAAGGGCGGTTCGCGAACCGCCCTTCGCTTTGTACGACAGAAATTTATTATGAGTCTTGACCGGGCGGGAGTTCTTGAATAAGGTTTAACC
>CAZSTM010000218.1:1282-6933 GCA_964609635.1 uncultured Gemmatimonadales bacterium | reverse complement strand
TCTATTTATTGCCGCCGGAAACACCAGGCCGCCGGTGTAATCGGTATGTTCCCCGATGATATTCGCCCGCCCGGGAGCCAGAACCAGAATTTCCGGCTCTGAACCGAATATCTTTTTGAATCGATCTTTTTCCCGCTTGAAAGGTGCGTTCATTCCCCTACCGACTCTACCGATAAAGTAAACGAATGCCCGTAAAAAAAGCGCTTCCGGAAGATGTGATCACTCGTCTCGGAAAATACTTCAACAAAAATTCAAAATAGGTCAAGATTTTCAAAAAAGCAATTAATTTTACGGGCGGGATACCTGCGGATGCTGCGCGAAAAGAGGTTTAAGCGTTTTATCTTAAACCGGTTATACTCCGGTGCATCCCTGCATAAAACCGGGTAAGGCCCATTTTCATGAACGATTCGGGTCAAAAGGAATCATACGTTGCAACAGATTCGCTCGCATAATCTATCGGCGATTTATACCGAAAATGTTATAGATTAGTAAATCCAGGAAGGTTCTCAGGAGGAAACAGCAGAAATGTTGCACTTGACAGCCGTTGGAATTTCTATCCTGTCGGCCGGGTAAAGGAATGGATCCTAAAGACGTGTCGAGATTTTGACGATTTCCCAGGGAGAAAGATAAAACAATGGCCGGATGGTATTGAAACTATTTGAAAAACCACCACTCGTGCACGGGCGAGCGGCCGGGGGCCCCTTGGATGTCCAGGAGAAAAGGCCTGATAATCAATTTTTCAACACGCTGCTAGTCCGCCCCGCGGGAAAACAAACCGGCAAGAACAGATTATAAGAAAACATACATGAACAACAACAACTCCAGAGAAAATAGAAAACCGATTCCGGTAACTATTTTCAAGAAATTCCAGAATCCTTTCTTGCGGAACACTTGCACTCCCTTTTACAGGTTGAGGTACACCGGTTATTCGAGTTATGGGAATTGCATTAAGCGTGCCAGACCGAGCCGGAGGCCCCAACCGGCGCTCAGCCACCGGAGAAGTGTATCTGAGGCGTTGCAACCGGAAGTCGGTGTTGATCCGGTGTTGGAATTATTTGCCGGTACCGGCATGCTCAGCCGAATCTATTATTCCCCTGACAGAAAGCTGAAAAAGTCCTCCCGGCTTTTATTAATTTCTTCTTTACCCGGAAATGCTTAGGGCAAACCTTTCTCATTGCTTGATTTTCTAAATCTGCGCCGGTTTGTCGGTACATACATCTACCGAGCAAAAAGCTTGTTTTTCCGACACGCTGCTAAATACCGGCTCACTGTATGAAACACTGAAATATCGGAACCGATCTTATTTGTCCAAAAACAATTTCTACAGAAAATTCGGGTGTTGACTGACAACGCAGCAGACCCACATCTGGAATTGATATGGTTAATCTCGATCAAACCCGACTTGACAAGCCGACAGCTTAACTATAAAATATGCCCTGACAACAACGGCAAACCCTCTATCATTTCTTTTCATATGGACTCTGAGTTTTACAGATTAATAATCTTAATCGTCTTTCTCTTTTTATTCCTCCACTTCGCGATAACTATTCTGCGGATAAAAAGAAAGCGGGAACTCGATCGAAAACTCGATGAGTACACCAAATTTCTTATCAGGCCGTTGAAACCCGGCGCGCCTATATTAGTACCACAGAGCAAGCGAAGCCTATTCTCGAAAAGATCATTTCCCTTAGAATCGAGCTGACCGAGGGGAAGGCCAGGCTGACAAAACACCGCTCTGAACTCAGAGAATCGTTACGGGAAATCCGCCAGAAAGCCAACGAAGATCAGAAGTCGAGTTTTGAAGATCGCTTTATAGCGCAGTTGAAAGACAAGTTCGAGCAACACTGGAAAGTATATAATTCACTCAAAAAAACATATTGTGAAAATCCGGGCAGGTACCAGTCCGAAGAGGAAGAATACGAAGCAATAACTGAGGTAGAAGAACGCACTTATCAAAAGTGGCTGCAGTAGAAAGAAATGGTACTGCGCTTCTATAACCCAATCAGCGAACGAATCAAGATCAGACATCCTTTCGAACTCCTTGGCAAAAAAGAAAACCCTTAGCCCACCTTGAGAATTGAAGACTCCCCGCAGCAAGCTGCCGGGGAATCTCCGATGGTTAATTTTTTGATTATTACTATTCGCTCGCTATTCAATTCAGTTACCCGGGCCTCGCTCGGGATCCTTCCCAGGCCACGCCCCTGCCCGGGCTGGTTTCACCTGTCAGGATAAATACCTTTGCTCTCACCGCTTAACGCCACCCAAAACTCAAAAGGGGCCCCTGGAAAAAACCTGGTGGAAAAATTACCGGAGAAAACAAAAGGGGCTTGCTGAAGCCCCTTTCATGTTTCCGGATCACCTGGACAAAGCATGTTCCTGAAAATCCCGGCTGTCCTGGAAGCCATTTTTCAAGCTTATCTTATCGGGCACCGATTCGAGCCATCAGCAGGGTCAGGGCGATAACCAGGATTGTTCCCAGGATGCCGAAAAGAAATCCCACAAGGTCTTCCTTGGTCCACCTGGTGAATTCAAACTGGGAACCCGGGAAAACCTTGCAGTTGTCGAAGCGATGGGGATCCTCGTAGGATTTCGCCACTTCCCGGAGATCTCCTTCCGGCTCCGGATGAACCGGAGTTTTCATCCTGACGTAAAAGCGGTCCAGCACCACGCTTTCAACGGGACGGGTGAAAACGGACAAAATTATCATCAAAAAGATTGGCAGCGCAATTCGAAAAGGCAGTCGCAGGGTTTCGATCATCGGGTTGGCCAGCCTGGACAAATCAACACCCAAGGCGCTCAAAAACGCCATCTCCAGATTGAAAAACCCCTGTCCTGCCCGCTTTCCATCGCTCCCAGCCTTGATTCCCTTGGTCCAGTATATCGACTTGGCTGGAGGTTTAGTGGTAATCTCGATCATCTCGCCCACTTGCAACACCTCCGGGCGTGGCCCCTCGGCCAGTCCCTGGGCTGCGAGCCTGTCCCAGCTTTCGATCTCCCGGCTGCGGCGCTTTACATTTAATTCTTTAGCCTCGTACCGGCGGGTCATCTCTCTGGTCTGAGTCACTGTCAGGTACTTTTCATTGGTGCGCAGGGATGGATTGACCACCGGCAGAAGAATCGGGATCAGGAAAAACAGAACCGCGCTGACAATCACCGTCACCCACGCCGCACCCCTGCTCGCCCGCCGCCAGTACATGGCCACCCAGACCGTAGCGGCAAAGATTATCGGCAGCTCCCAGGCCACTTTGAGCTGGTCAAAAACATCGTAGTAGTAGATGGAAAAGAACACGCCTCCCGAAATTGCCAGCGCGCTGCAGAGCCTGCCGATAAAAACATAGTGCGATTCGCTGCGCTCCGTCCGGATCCAGGAATAAAGGTTGCGGACCAGCAGGCTGCTGGCCACCAGGATGTAGCAGCTCGCACTGGACATCAAGGCCGCCATCAGGGCGGTTATCATCAGCCCGACCAGTCCCATTCCCAACGGCCCCAGTAAATCCAGGGTTGCATGTCCCCAGACCAGGTCCGGGTCGGCGATCTCGCCTGCGTACAATGTCAGAGCGACAAGGCCGGTCAGCGTCCAGAGGATGGTCAAGAAGCGCTTGATAAAGTTGCCCGCCATAATACCGATCCTGGCACTGAGCTCGTCTTTCGCCGAACCCCCTCCCACCACGATCATGTGCGGCTGCACCACGATTCCGACAAGATTGATAGTGGTCACGGCAAGTAAATAGTACCAGGTAAAATCACTGGCGTACGGCGAACCTAGAATGTCGAAAAATTCTTCCGGTATCTTCTCGTGCATCAACCGAAACCCATCCATTAAGCCCTGGCCCCCGAAACGTGCGCTGATCTGGTGGAGTCCAAACGGTATCAGGATGAATGAGAGCAGGATGATAAAAATCCCCTGCACCAGATCGGTCAGGTAGGCCGCGGTTAACCCTCCCGCCCAACTGTAAAGCAGCACCACCAGGCCGATTCCCACGATTACCAAGGGACCGCTCAGGTAACTGAATCGTCCCCGCGGCTTGATCTCCCGGATTTCCCTGAGTTCTTCCCTTTCCTCTGTGGTAAGCAGCTTGTAGTCCCGCCCTTCAAGCCCATTCATCCGCGTGAACAATTGCAATTCTTCCTTCTCCTCCACGGAAAGTTCCTGCACCGGCTTGGGGGTCAAGGCCAGGATGGTCTTGGAAGCGGCGGAAAAACCCACACTCAGCCAGACGATGAAAAAGAAAAGGCCAAAAATCGCATACATGCCGGCCATGGAGCGGCTCTGGTAACGTTCCTCGAAAAAATCTCCCATGGTCATCATGCGGTAACGGCGATACCACAGGCCGATGAACCAGTAAAAGGGCGTGCAAAAGAGGTAATTCAGCACTGTCCAGATGCCGGAAAGCCCTCCTACAAAAGTATTGCGCGCAGTTCCGATCGGACTGTCGGTCGAGGTGCCCGAACCGAACATGGCAAAAATCTGCAAAAGTTTGCCGAAAGACCGGCCGCCCATGAAATAATCTTCCTGACTTTTGATCCTTCTCATAGACCAGTAGCCGATACCCAGCATCAAAGCGATGTACAATGCTATCACGATGAAATCGGCAGCGCTCAGACCTATCATGGTGGTTTCCTTTTATGTGGGTTCCGGTCGGCCGCCCATTGCAGCGGTACCGTCTATTGAAGACTCCGGCGCAGCAAGCTGCCGGGAATCTTCGATAGCTAAGGTTTTTTTGATTATTACTATTCGCTCGCCATGCAATTCATTTCGGGCAGCGCAGCATATACTAGCCAATGCCGGGACAGGTGCCTGGCCCGGATGATTACAGTCGAAGGCTCAATAGTGGACTATGCTGAAAATATTCTCATCCTTCAGGCGTTTTCTTCCTTCCAGGAAATCGAGTTCCACCAGGAAGGCAACTCCCAACATTTGAGCCTGTCGGCCGCGAATGAGCCTGCAGGCGGCCTCGGCAGTGCCTCCGGTGGCAAGAAGATCATCCAGCAGCAGAACCTTATCTCCAGGACTCAGCGCATCTTTGTGCATCTCTATGCTGTCCGTGCCGTACTCGAGCTCGTAAGTTTCCGACACGGTCTCGGCCGGAAGCTTACCGGGCTTGCGTATCGGTACAAGGCCCACTCCCAGCCGATAGGCCAGCGCAGAGGCAAATAAATAACCTCGAGCCTCGATAGCGACTACCGTGTCCACACCCTTGTCACGGTATCGCTCATAAAAAATATCGATCACCTCGCGAAACAACTCGGGATCGCGGATCAAAGTGGTGATATCTTTGAACAAGATACCGGGCTTCGGAAAATCCGGCACATCGCGGATAGCCCTGGAAAGATGTTCGTAACTCGGCATTGAATCTCCTTTTCTGTTTTCAAAGCCCTGAAACACCCGGGCCCGGGAAGGAACGTTTCAGAAGGATCGCAATTTCGGCAACAGGAGAAAGGGATCGAACGGGCGGCCGTGCTTCCTGGTTTCGAAGTGCAGGTGGCTACCGGTAACCCTGCCGGTTTTACCCATCAGAGCCACTACCTGTCCCCGGTTGACCCTCTCACCGGTTCGAGCCAGCAGATGAGAACAATGGGCATAATAAGTTGTCAGGCCCCGGCCGTGATCGATGGTCAACAGCACTCCATAACCACTTCTTTTGCCGCTG
>CAZSTM010000218.1:0-1272 GCA_964609635.1 uncultured Gemmatimonadales bacterium | reverse complement strand
GTGGAAACTCTTTCGGCCGGTCACAGGATCTTTCCGAGTACCGAAACGCGAGGTCAGCCTGGCGGTGCTGACAATCGGCAGGGGCCAGACCAGCCTGTGATCGGTTTCATCAAATTCAATTTTTACCGTGGGTTTCGGCCCTGAAATTCGCCTTGCGCACCCCTGAGAAAGAACCGTCATCATCACCAGCACCGAGACCGCCGTCAACCGGAGGGCGTGCACCTGCCTGCTGAATCCTCCACGCATCCGCATCTTTAGCAAGTGCATAATTACGGACCGTCCATTGAACACCATAACCGTAAAAACAGGCCGTCACCCTGTACGGCCCTCAGTAACGAACACCGAACGATCGAAACTGGCCTGTCGGCTTCTCGATAAAAGATTTCACTCCGAGCACCCTGGAATACGAGGGCCCTTGCGCAACTTCCTCCAGGAAAGATTCCACCACCTGCTTCTCCCCCTCCGCGACAACCTCTACATCACCATTCGGTAGATTTTGCACGTATCCACCTATGGCATATTTTGTCGCCACCCGGCAGGCGAAAAACCTGAATCCCACTCCCTGCACCATTCCACTGACCACCGTGCGCTGTCGATATTCCGGTGTCAACTTTCTTTCCTGGCTTCTAAAAATCTCAATTCCATGTCTTTTAAAGTCGAAAATATAGATTAGTAGTCGGCCTGAGTCAAGGTGAAGCTGCTAAATTGGAGTTCCGGTGATTTTTTCAGTCTCTTTTCATGAATAACTATCTAGCAGAAAATCCGCTTTCCAGCTTTATTCTTATTATTTTTAGTCAAGACCCGGTTTACTGTCAACAAACAAATTAAATTTTATCGAATTGACTTATTTGACATCTGTTCTGCCTTTGGACAATAAACTCGCTGTAAGTTGTTCAATATTAATTAGTTAACCGGTTCTCACGCCTGATTCTGTTAAATATCGCGGCAAGATCTCCATTAATTACAAATTAGGCCTTGACAAACCATAGTCTAAGTTATATTATATTTATAACCGAATATATATTACCAAGTCAATACAATTTTTCCCAATAATCACGAATTTCATATTTTATATAACTTAGCTCTTTACAATGGTTTGCAGTTTCGCTCCACGGTTGAAAACAGGCCTTTATCCTTAGCTTGATAAAATAATTTTATACTTAGTTATTATTTTTGCATAATTCAACATTATTCTAACTATATAACTATTTTGTAATTAAAGGATTAGTATAATATAACACGTTTATTTTATTAATAAAAATTAAAAAAATA
>CAZSTM010000217.1:0-6935 GCA_964609635.1 uncultured Gemmatimonadales bacterium | reverse complement strand
CGGCCCTTTATCCGGAGCGCTGTAACGCAAGACCACCTGTCCCGAGCCTTCGATCTGTTCGAGGGTTTCAGTCGAGTCGACCACGAATTTACCCTCGCCGTGGCGCACGGGCAGTTCGAACCTGTCGAGCCCTCTGGTAAAGATACAGTCAAGGCGATTTTCCGCTTTCAGGTACACCCAGCGATCCTCGAACTTCCCCGAGTCGTTATAAGTCAAGCTGACGCGCTGCCGCCCCAGACCGTCGCGCCCGTCGGGCAGCAGCCCCAGGCGAACCAGAACCTGGAAGCCGTTGCAAATCCCGATCACCAGGCCGTCCGACTCGAGAAACGACAGGAAAGACTCACCCAGACGGTATCTCAGCTTGTTAGCCAGCACTTTACCCGAGGCAATGTCATCCCCGAACGAGAACCCTCCGGGCAGGGCCAGGATCTGATAATCTTTCAGAATCTCCGGGCGCTCGATCAGATCGTTGACATGCATCCGTCCGGCAACCGACCCGGCCATGGAAAAAGCGTACTGGGTTTCATAATCGCAGTTGATACCGAAACCGGTCAGCACCAGGGTGCCGGGTTTGGCCATTTTACTCTCCTTGTGCCTCAAGGCCGAAAAATCAGGAACATTTTGCGCTGTTGGTATGCTTTATGCGGATAAGCAGGTTAAACTTGATAAAGACAACCTGAACCGAAAAAGGTAACCATGCCTCATTTCCAAATCGTTGCCGGTTTGTTCAAAGAGATATGGAATGACTTAAAAGAAGAAGGCACGGATAATTTCTCCACTTTCCTCTACTTTCTCATCTTTCTGGTCTTCGTTATCCTGGTCCTATCCTTTACTTATTACCCAGTGTCCTAGTTAATATCCGCCCAGGCAATCTTTACCATGCCGCAGGGAATTTTTTCCTCCCTCCGGATGCATTTTTTACTTCCAGGGGAGTGCTCGCTTTACCAGGCAAGCGGATTTTTCCAGGCGTTACGCAAGAGCTCAACGCTCAAGCTGATTATTTCAGGTTCACCGGTCCGTTTCGAATGGACGGTAAACATCGAATCCTCGGTAACCAGCCCCACCGGTGCTCGAGGAACCGATGAGGTTATCTCTTCGAACTTACTTTTATTCTCGGGGTGCACGGTAACCACGAATCTTCCCTGGCTTTCGCTGAACAGCAAGAGGTCGTCACGCTCGAAATGTTCCGCTCCCGGAATCTGCGCCAGCTCGACTTTCATGCCCAGATCTCCGGCCAATGCGCTTTCAGCCAGGGCCACACCCAGGCCGCCGTCAGAGATGTCGTGACAACCGGCTACCAGCCCCATGGATATGGCCCGGTGCAACGAGTCGAAAACCGCCCGCGACCGAGCGGCATCGACCTGAGGGACTCCGCGACCGACAGCGCCCAGCAGGGCGAAATACTCGCTGCCTCCGCATTCATCGAAACTTTCACCGACAACATAAACCAGGTCGCCGGCCTGCTTTACATCCATGGTCACCGCCTTAGCGACATCATCCAGGATACCCAGAGCGGTTATCAGCAGGGTGGGAGGAATGGATATTTTCTCCGCCCCGCTGCCGTAGTCGTTTTTCATGCTGTCTTTGCCGCTGATCAGGGGCGTGCCGAAAGCGGTGCAGTAGTCGTAAAGGGCCTGGCAGGCGCGCACCAGTTGAGCCAGCTTGTAATGGCCGTCCGGGGTCTTCTCCGAGGGCACCGGGTCCGGCCAACAGAAGTTATCCAGGGCCGCCACCCGATCCGGCCTGGCTCCGACCGCCACCACGTTGCGCAGGGCCTCATCCAGGCTGCAGGCGGCCATATGGTAGGTATCCAGGTCGGAATAGCGCGGAAGTATCCCGCAGCCGATGGCCACTCCCCGGTTTGACTCCGGCAGGGGCCTGATAACCGCCGCATCGGAAGGACCGTCGTTACGCGCTCCGGTAAAAGGTTTTACCAGGGTAGCAGCCTGCACCTCGTGGTCGTACTGGCGTACAAAGGCTTCCTTGCTGCAAATGTTGTAACGTTCCAGCATGGCCAGAAGGGTTTCCTCCAGCTTCTCCTCGGGCGCGGGCAGGGCCGGGTCCGGGAATTCAGGCTGCCGCCAGCACGCCTCCAGCTTCATCCGCGGCAGGCCCTCGTGGAGAAATTCCATGTCCAGCACCCCCACTGTTTTGCCCTCGTAGAGCAGCTGAAACAGTCCTGAATCGGTAAAAGCGCCCAGGTCGGTCGCCTCCACCTCCCGGCGGCGGCACAGGTCGAGGAAATCCTCCAGGTTCTCCGGCGGCACCGCCATACTCATGCGCTCCTGGGCCTCGGAGAGCAGGATTTCCCAGGGCGACAGGCCGGCATATTTCAAGGGGGCTTTCTCCAGGTGCAGTTCGGCCCCTCCGCAGAGACGAGCCATCTCGCCGACCGAGCTGCTCAATCCCCCGGCTCCATTGTCTGTCAGGGCCCGGAAAAGTCCCTGATCGCGGGCTTCCAGCAGGCAGTCTGCCATCTTCTTCTGGGTAATCGGATCGCCGATCTGAACCGCGCTTGCCGGGCTGGACTCATCCAGCTCGACACTGCTGAACGTGGCCCCGTGGATGCCGTCCTTGCCGATTCTTCCGCCCACCATTACCACGCGGTCGCCGGGTTCGACCACTTTCTCCTGGCTCGGGCGGCCGCCGATAACCCTGGGGATTAAGCCGCCGGTCCCGCAGAACACCAGCGGTTTGCCCCGGAAGCGGTCATCGAAAACAATCGCTCCGTTGACAGTGGGGATTCCGCTCTGGTTACCCCCGTCACGCACTCCGCGGTGCACTCCGGTGAAAATGCGCTTCGGATGAAGAAGTCTGCCCGGCAATGGTATATCCAGATCAGGACGAGCAAAGCAAAAAACATCGGTGTTCAAGATCATCCGGCAGCCGAGACCGGTGCCGAGCACATCGCGGTTTACTCCTACTATGCCGGTGATAGCTCCGCCGTACGGGTCGAGCGCCGAGGGACTGTTGTGGGTCTCCACCTTCATGGAAAGGCAGTGATCACGGTCAAAGGCTATCATGCCGGCGTTATCATGGAAGACCGAAACCAGCCAGTCGACTTTTTTGCCTATCTCATCGGTGCCGCTCTTGATATATGTCCTGAACAGACTGTCTATGGTGTGCGGAGACTTTCCCGGCAGGCGGTATTCGATCAGGCAATTAAAAATCTTATGTTTGCAGTGTTCGCTCCAGGTCTGGGCCAGGCACTCGAGCTCGACATCTGTCGGCGAGGGCGGCAAGTCCAGGCGCCGGCGGGTCTCCAGGACATCCTGCTTACGGTAATGGGCCTGGATGGCTTTCATCTCCTCGAGAGACAGAGAAAGGGTCCCCTGTTCGGAGATACGAACCAGTTCCTCATCCGGCACCTCGAGATGGTATTCTTTTACCTCTACCCGGCCGCTTTCGCTGACCAGCGGGACCGTGGACTTTATGCGGCGGCCTTTCGACCATTCCTTACTGCTGATTATCTGCCAGCGCTCGATCAAATCATTGGCCAACAAGTCCCGGGCCGCTCGTTCGAGATCCTCGCGCCCGAGGGTCCCTTTGAACAGATATTGACGACTGGTGAAAAATCCCTCCCCCGGCTCAAGATCACGCCCCAGCATGTCTTTCATTCCCTGGGCGGCCGAATGCCCGACATTATCGGTCACTCCGGGGCGGAAACCCACCTCCAGCAGCCAGTCGAAATCCTCCTGACCGTACAATGGCCGATCCACGCTGGAAAGCTGGATGACCGGGTCGGCGAACAGTTCCCCGCCCAATCTTTCCAGTTCTCCGGAGTCGAAGTCGATATTGGTGGTATAGACCTCCACGGTGCGGACACTCTTCACCGAGAGGCGCAGATCCTCTGACACGCTGCGGGCTACCGATTCGCCCAGAGCATCTACAACACCCGGTCTAAACCCAACCTCGATGCGATGGACCATGGCAAGAACTCTCAGAATACAGAAGTCAGAATTCAGGAGTCAGGAGTCAGAATCCCCTTTCCCCTCTCTTTTTCAAATTCCCCTCTACTTCCCCTTTTGAAAAATGGGGATACAGGGGGATTTCGCGATTGTGCGCAAATCTACAGCCTGGTTCCAGACTCCTGATCAGCTACAATATTTAAAATAATAAAATTAAAGCCTCCGAGCCATAAAAAGACAAGCCCCGTTCATCAAAAAATGAACGGGGCTTCAAAATCCAACGTCTTTTAAGCGAGGCAGCCGCTATTTCATGGAAGACAACTCCACTTCATTGCCGGTTTTCTGCGACTTGCTCTGATGGTTCGCGGCGATAAAATCCTCTACCATGTGCCGGGCTTCATCATCGACATACTGAATCGGCGGGCTTTTCATGAAATAGGCCGCGGGCCCGAGCAGAGGGCCGCTGATCCCGTTGTCAATGGCCAGTTTGCAGCAGCGTACGGCATCGATCACCACACCGGCTGAATTCGGGCTGTCCCAGACCTCGAGCTTGAGCTCCATGTTCAGAGGGACATTGCCGAAAGTCTGGCCCTCGAGACGGATGTGCGCCCACTTGCGGTCATCGAGCCAGGCCACATAATCGCTGGGGCCGATATGGATATTCTTCTCGCCGATGTCATAGTCCAACTGGCTCGTAACGGCATTGGTCTTGGATGTTTTCTTGCTTTGCAGGCGCTCACGCTCTAGCATATTGAGAAAATCGGTGTTCCCGCCCACATTTAACTGGCTGGTACGCATGAGCTTGACCCCACGGTCAAGGAACAGTCGGCTTAGCACCCGGTGCACGATGGTAGCTCCCACCTGGCTCTTGATATCATCGCCGATAATGGGAACGCCCTTCCGGCGGAAACGCTCGGTCCATTCCTTGTCCTTGGCGATAAATACCGGAATACAGTTGACAAGGCCCACCCCCGCCTCCAGCACCTTCTCTGCATAGTAACGGGTCGCCTTTTCGCTGCCTACCGGCAAATAGTTCACCGCCACATCGGCGCGGGCCTTTTTCAACAGTTCAACCACATCCACCTTGGGTTCTTCCGATATTTCGATCACCTCGGAAAGATACTTGCCGATACCGTCCATTACCGGACCCCGCTGAACTCTCACTCCCAGCTTCGGCACATCACAGAAACGATAGGTGTTGTTCGGCTCGGCGTAAATCGCCTCTCCCAGGTCCTTGCCTACCTTGTTCCGATCCACATCCACGGCTGCCACGAACTCGATATCGCGCACGTGGTAGCCACCCAGATTAGTATGCATCAGTCCCGGAATGAATTCTTCCTCGCTGGCATCCTTGTAGAACTCCACACCCTGGACAAATGAACTGGCGCAATTGCCCACGCCGATAATTGCAACACGAACCTTTTTAGCCATTCATACCTCCTTATAAATCAAACCGGAAAAATAAATTATCACAGTATTTGAAATCAGAATTTTAAAACAGCGCTCTATTTAATAGATTGTTGAAAAAACACGCTTCTAAAAAAAGTCAAATAAGAAAAACGCTATATTATAATATCGACACTTTACATTATTAGTCAAATTTATTATTTTTATATATATCATTAATATTATTTATCGGATAATCACACACCCCTGACACACCGCTCGTGGCGCGTTCGCTTACGAGCCGCCCCGAGCTCCTCTTTTCAGAGGGGACTTTGCCCTGCCTCCCTTCTCCAATATTATTCGGCAGGGAAAGGGGAGGGAAAGTTCCCCTCTTGAGAGGGGTGCCTGCCGCAGGCAGGCGGGGTGTGTTCCGGACACTACTGATCAAAGCTGAGTACTGCTTAAAGAAAGCGAGGTCCGAGATGCTACTGGAACATCTACGTTTTTTCTATGCCGTGGCCGAGAACGGCAGTTTCACGCGGGCGGCCCAACAGTTGCTGCTGACCCAGCCGGCGGTGAGCAGCCAGATTCGCAATCTGGAGGAAAAACTCGGCCAGAAACTTTTCGAGCGCCAGGGTAAAAAGGTGCGGTTGACCGAGGCCGGTGAAATCCTTTACAACCAGTCACGTAAGATTTTTCAGCAGCTGCGCGAGGTTGAAAGCGTGCTGAACGACCTTAAGAGTCTGGAGACAGGAAGACTGTGCCTGGGAACGGTTGATGTTATCAGCATTTACGTGCTGCCGATGATATTCCGCGAGTTTCACCAGCTCTTCCCCAAGGTGGAAATCTCGATAGAGGTGGACAACTCGTTCACCATCTGCTCCGGAGTGGCCGATGGAGAGCTCGACCTGGGTTTTGTCACCTTGCCGGTGGAAAACAGGAGCCTGATCTCCGTACCGATCTATAATGATGTCATGCGGGTGATCGCCAACATCCATGATCCCCTGGCCGGCAGAGACCTGGTGACTCTGAAGGACCTTACCCAAACCAGCCTGATTATCTATAAGCAGGGCTCGGTTACTCGCAGGATTCTCGAACAGGTATTTGAAAGCCACGGTCTCGAGTTATCTCCGGCAATGGAGATCGACCGGCCGGAAGCCATGAAAAAACTGGTGGAGGTGGGACTGGGAGTTTCGATAATCCCGGAGATGATAATCAAGCAGGACCTGGAGGAGGGTGCTCTGGTAGCTCTTCAGATGGGGGATATCCGTTTCGAACGTCAGTTGGGACTGGTCTGCCGGAGGGGTCAGTTCTTTTCGCCTTCGACCGGTGCGTTTCTGGAAATACTGCGTAATACACTCAAGCCCGAGCAATGGATCGATCAGGCCGGCACTGCGGAAGGCTCAAGCGGCCTGTCAGCCTGAGCCTAAAAGGTTATGGATCTCAATCCACCTTCTGGTTTCCTGAGCTAATCCGCTGCATGAGCCGTTGTCTTTCGTCCGGTTCCAGGAAGGAATGCTCAGCGCCCGTGTGCATGAGTCTCAGGACAGTTTCCTCGTCCCAGTTCCAGGTGCTCGCACAGAGCGTGATTTCATCCCGGAGCCAGGTGCCGAAAAATCCCGGGTCATCGCTTCCCAGGGT
>CAZSTM010000216.1:0-6956 GCA_964609635.1 uncultured Gemmatimonadales bacterium | reverse complement strand
GTAGCTCAGTTGGTTAGAGCAGTGGAATCATAATCCACGTGTCGGGGGTTCGAATCCCTCCTCCGCTACCAGCTTTAACGCCGTATCTTTTGGAAAAAAAGATACGGCGTTTTTTATTTGGGTTAAAGAAAAGAATTGTCCGGTCAATTATAATTCTCTATCTTGTGAAGTTACCGAAAGCGTAAATTGATTTTGAAAACCCAAACTATCACTTCCACAGACCATAAACACCGGGAGGTAAAATGCGGCATGTCGGTATGTTGGTTCCGTCAGTCGTTATTTCAGTTTTATTCTTCTTATCGTCGGGTTGGACTGCAGAGCCCGAAATTTATCCCGGGCACCCGCGCCTTTTTTTCCGTTCTCAGCCCTGGGGACCGCAAGGGCTTACAGTGGAAATGGTCAAGGACAGAGCGCGGCGTCCCTCTGCCGCGGCAATCCTGGAAAAGCTCGGACGTTCTCTTCCCAACAAGGCCTTGAGGAGTCTCATTCTGGAAGACAATGAGGCGGCTGCGGAAGTTATCGATGAGCTTCAGGAACCCATAAGAATGAGGGATATTACCACCGATGACGGGATAACTCTGGCCTGGCGGGCCATGGCTTTTGACTGGCTTTATCATCATCCCGATTTTACGCCGGAGAAAAAAAAGAAGGCTGCAGATAACATTGTCGAGGGAGCCAACAGGCTGAAACGCCAGCTCAGGGGCGGAGGTCACATTTTCCATACCCGCATGTACGGCTACGGGATGGGTATCGGCCTGGCCGGATTGGCCCTTTACGGCGACCACCCGGAGGCCGAAAGCCTGGCTCGCTTTGGGGAGACCTATTTCAAAGAACAGCTTTTCGCCGCCCGGAAACTTCAGGATGGCACGGTGCACAACGGCTTCGGCTACGGCAGAAAATATTCGATGTGGAATTGCGCCCACTTTATCTCCTGCTGGTACTCGGCCACCGGGGAAAATCTCTGGAAGGTGATTGCCCAGGATCAAGGCGACTGGGCGCGCAAAGAAATACATTTCCTGATTGCCGGACGGTATCCGGACAGGACCTACCTCAGATACGCCGACAGCTACAGCATTACCTCGGATTATTTTACCTTTCGCGCTGTCAGCGAGCGCGCCTGGGCCTATGCCGATCCCATAGGCTCAGGGATTTTGAACCTGCTGATCGAGGAAAACGACGGGGACGTGGTACAGTGGCCCACCGTCTATATCTATTTCCTGTTTTACGATCCGGATGCTCCGTCTGCTTCACATAAGTCCTTGCCGCTCAAGACACTGTTCAGCCGCGAGGGTACAGGCATGGTAGTCTGGAAAACGAGCTGGGAGGATGACGGCACCACGGTGTTTTTCAAATGCGGCAACTATTTCGGCGATCACGGCCATTTCGATCAAGGCCACCTGGATGTCTTCCGCAGGAGCCCGCTCTTGTTGGACAGTGGCTCCTACCTTACCTATTCCGGACCATTCCGCACGGAGTACTGGCACAGGACGGTAGCTCACAACACCATCCTGGTGGTGGACCCCTCGATACAAGACGATGAAGGCGGCCAGCGGGTTTTCCACAGCCAGTCGGACGGTACCATAGACGAATACCTGGCCAACCGTCAGGCCGAAACCGGCGATATACTCGATTACCTGGACCAGGACGGCATCTGTTACGTGGCAGGAGACTATACCGCGGCCTATACCCAGGATCGGGTACTCCGGGTGACCCGGGAAGTCGCCTTCCTGGCAGAGAGGTACCTGGTGGTTGTCGACCGCCTGGTAACCGCCCGGGAAGGACTTGTACCCAAGGTACTCTGGCACTGCCCGGTGCAGCCTGTTATAGACAGAGATGGCTCCAGCTTTGAAGTATCCAGGGAGGGGGCCAGGGCGATTGTGCGTACACTGCTGCCCCGGGATGCCGGGCTCGAATGGATTGAGGGATTCAAGGTGGGCAGCAAGGATATCGAGCCGGTAGGCACACAAAAAGGAATAGAGGATATGGGGGTGGGCAGGATCGAGGTGAGCCGCAGCTCGGGAAACGGAAATACTTACCTTTTTGTCCATGTGATAGATGTGGCGGATACCGGGGACACTGCCGGCCGGACCGGGTGCGAGCTGACCGGCGACGGGCTCAGGGTGACCGCAGGCGAGCAAGCTGTTACTTTCAAGGCGGATGGGGTGGGCCTGGTGCGCTGACAGGGCCTAAGGGGCCCGGCTCGACAAATAAAAGAGATTTTCTTGTGACCTATTAAAATTATTATATCTAAATTAATTGTCTCAAACAGTTAAGAGCCTGTCCGGAATACAACAATTTCTCTCCTGATTTCCGGATTCGTTTCGGGAGGCGTTCATATATTTAAAGAGTTTATTTCAACCCTCTTCTTTTCATCAGGGCATCGATCTTCGGTTCGGCTCCTCTGAAACGTTTATAAAGCGTCATCGGATCTTCCGTTCCGCCTTTTTCAAGAATGTTTTTCCTGAATGACAGCGCAGTCTCCGGGTCGAAAAGGCTTTTCTCTTTAAAGGCTTCAAAAGCGTCTGCATCAAGAACCTCAGCCCAGATGTAGCTGTAATATCCTGAAGAATATCCGCCGCTGAAAATATGCTGGAAATAAGGGCTTCTGTACCGCACTACTATCTGTGGGATCAGGTTTATTTTACTTAGAGAACTTGTTTCGAATTGAATAATGTCGCGTTGTGCAGTATCGGTCAGAGTATGCCAGTCCATATCCAGAAAGGAGGCGGCAAGGTATTCGACAGTGGCAAAACCCTGGTTGAACTTGCGGCTTTCTTTGATCTTGTCAATCAGGCTTTGTGGAATTACTTCCCCGGTTTCATAATGTTTAGCAAAGATTTTCAGGATTTCGGGTTCCGAGGCCCAATTTTCCATGATCTGCGACTGGAGCTCGACAAAATCTCTCGGCACCGAAGTACCTGATAGTGAAATATAGGTGCAGTTGGAAAGCAGGCCGTGCAGGGCGTGTCCGAACTCATGGAACAAAGTTTCGACCTCTTCGAAACTAAGTAGCGCAGGTTTACCGCCGGTTGGTTTCGAAAAGTTGCAGACATTGACGATGACGGGATGAACCTCTTTGCCGCCCATTCGTGACTGTTTCCGGTAGCTGCTCATCCAGGCACCGCCCCGTTTGCTCGAACGCGGAAAATAGTCCACATAAAGAATTCCTATATGTGAACCGTCACCTTCCTTAACCTCGAAGGTCTTTACATCTTCGTGGTAGGTCGGCAAATCGGTTAATTCCTCAAAAGTGATACCGTATAGTTTATTTGCTACGGTGAACGCACCTTCGCGAACGTTCTCTAATTTAAAGTACGGCCTGAGCGCTTCTTCATCGAGGTCGTATTTTTCCTTTCTCAGCTTCTCTGCATAATACCACCAGTCCCAGGCTTCGAGTTTAAAATTTCCACCCTCTTTGTCGATCATTCCCTGCAGCTCTTTTGCTTCCTTTTTTGCCAAAGCCAGCGCCGGTTTCCAGAGCCGGTTGAGTAAGTCGTAGACTTTATCCGGTGTCTTTGCCATGTTTTCTTCCAGCACGAATTCGGCGTGGTTGTGATATCCTAACAACTGCGCTTTCTTTACACGTAATGCAGTTATCCTGGACACAATAGCTTTGTTGTCGAGCTCGTTATTATTGTCGCCGCGGTTTATATAAGCTTTGAATATTCTCTCCCGGAGTTCGCGCTTTTCAGAGTACTGTATGAACGGGATCAAGCTGGGCTTATGCAGGGTAAATACCCAGCTACCGTCCAATCCATGTTCTTTGGCGGCTTCGGCTGCTGCGGCAATCACGGATTCAGGCAATCCCGCCAGATCGGCTTCATCGTCGATTACCAGTTTAAAGGCGTTGTCTTCTTTTAATATATTTTCGCCGAATTTCACCGATAAAACGGAGAGTTCTTCGTTTATTTCACGTAATTTTGCCTGTTCTTCAGCGTTAAGACCGGCCCCGCCTCTGACAAAATCTTTGTAAGTCTCTTCAAGGAGTTTATTCTGTTCTGTCGTCAGGTTGAGTTTATCTCGCCCATCAAAAACTGCTTTTACCCGTTTGAACAGATCGGCGTTCAGCAGGATATCGTCATTATGTTTTGCCAGCAGAGGAGCGACTTCCTTGGATATTGCCTGCAGTTCGTCGTTGGTGTTCGCAGAGGTAAGGTTATTAAAGACATTGCTTACCTTTGTTAATAAACTGCCGCTGTATTCCAAGGCTTCGATAGTATTCTCAAACGTAGGCGGCTCATTGGTGTTCACAATTGTATCTATTTCCTTTTTCTGCTCTTGCATACCCTCTGAAAAGGCCGGCATGAAATGCTTTTCCGAGATTTTATCAAAAGGAGGAACATCGAATGGAGTGTTATAATCTGCAAAGAAAGGATTGCCTGCGAATGATACGGTGGATTGATTTGAGCCTGCCATGGCTAAATCCACATCAACTCCTTTCAACCGACCTGACCGGGTTTCTCTTCCTTGGGTAACAAAAGAAAAAACCGGGTCGGAATTCTCTGTGTTTGAAGTCGGCTCACAGATCGAAGAGCGTGAGAAAGAAAGGAATACAGCCACAAACAGATAGCATGATAATAATGATCTGGACATGAGGTTTACCCCGGTAGAAATAGTTTTTCGATTGACATTTTTTATTTTCCAGGCGTGCGTCCAGGAACTTTACTACAGATTGTCGGAATATTCAAGCATCATGGAAATATCAACAAGCGTAGCTTCCAAGGATGAATCGGTACTTTAGCTATTTCAGGATTCGTTCTGGAAGCTTATTTTTTAACACTCTGCCTGGTGGGCGGGTAGTTTATTAGAGAGAGTCCCGGTCAATATCGAAATAGAAAAACAGGCCGCCCCTTTGGAGACAGCCTGTTTCTCTTGCAATCTGCGCGGGGACTATTGGCCCCTCTTGGACACCAGGTCGCCGAAATCGCCCAGCAAGTCGTACTTGTTGAGCCAGGTGGTGTACAAGATTCCCACCGCTCCCGGGGTGCGGTCCAGCGACTGGAGCCAGGTATTTATGTTGTCCAGATCGTCCCGGTCGTAGTAGCCCGCGGCCAGGGTGCGGAAACCCAGCTTGCTGAAGTGGGGCAGGCTGTTGTCGCGCTGGCGGTGGTGCCAGCAGAGCATAATAAGGTCGGAGGGGATGTATTCCCAGGCCCCGTAAAAATCTTCATCTACCAGGTAGTAGTAGTCGCGCTTATTAGCGTTGTGGTTGGGGTCGAACATGTCGGACCAGATGAGAATCTGGGCATCCGGCTTGACCTCGCGGATCATCTCCACCTGCCTAGTTACGCAGTCGCCCAGTATCCGGGCGGCGCTCATCTTGCGGCTTTTACAGGCCTCACACGATGCGGCCACCCGCAATTCGTCCGCTCCCAGCAGATATTTATCGGCCCCGAAAACCATGTCGAACAGCTTGATCTGTTTGCGCCAGATTTGGTACACAGCCGGCTCGGACATGCAGATAGGGGTCTGGCCCTGGTAGATGGCCGTTCCCTGGTAGTAGCTCACCCGCAGCCTGGTGCCTTGCTTGATCCGGCTGCCGGGCAGCAGCTCGATCTCCGGCCCGTCGTGGTCGAACATGAAGTTGAGCATGATGTCTTCGACGCGGGCGTAGTCGCGGCCTTCCTCATACACCACCCCGCTTGCTTCATCCTTGACCACCAGCGGAGTGCCGGGTCTGCGCAGCAGGTTTACCAGGCCCACTTCTTCGAGCTTCAGATCGTCGACCCAGAACTTGCCGGTCTCGCCGCCGTACACGCCGACCGAGAGAGTGACCTTGCTGTAGTTCTTGCTGTTGAACCCCACGAAGACCTTGCGCCATTCGCTGGTGCCGGGGACCTGAGGGTCAAAGAGACTCAGCCGGCGTTCACCGTCCCCCAGGGCTTCCACCCTGAAGCGGCCCGAGCCGAAGGGGTTTGAGGGGTCAAGGTCTTCTGTCTTGACCCAGAAGCTGATCCGGTACAGGCGCTCGGGACGGACCTCGACTTCCTGGATCAGCCTGCCGTCGTTCCTCTCCTTGCCGAACTTTTCGAAACGCAGCGAAGCCTTACCCTCCTTATAGACCCTGGTGTCCGGGAAGGCCACCTGGCGCTGGTAGGGGAAGCTGAACCCTTTCACCTGGTCTCCCTCGAAGCTTTCGAACCCGCCGTTGACTACACTCACCGCCGGGTCGGGCACGTGGCGCGCACTGTGGGCCCCGGCCACGAACAGGGCGTCCTTGACCGGTAAGCCCTCGGCCAGGTTCTTATCATGGGCCAGCATGAACGCGTTGTAGCCCACGCCCATGATCTGGGGGATGACCTCGATTCCATACTGGTCGGCGATACGTTTGATTTCGGCGACAACCTTGAAGGTATAGGGCGATTCGAGGTCCAGGCGATCCAGGGCGCCGGATAGTACCATGCCGTTCACTCCGTGTTCGGCGCAGGTCTTGGCTATCTTACGCACTTTGTCCGTAGTCCCCGGCTCGAATTGTTCGCACATCACGTAGACCCAGCGGTAGGGATAGATCTTTTCCTCGCACCTGAGTTCCGCACCGGACTGAAAGGTGAAAACAGCGAGGCAGCATACCAGCAGTCGTCTCATGTCGTATCTCCTTGTTGCGGTTATTCAGAAAAATACGCCCGGGAAAAACCTTGCTGAGATGCAGATAGATTATAATATTCTTAACGGTTTCGCCACTTTTTTTCGTCAGGAAATCACTTTAACCCGTAACCGACAAATTTCATTACGGAACCCGGTCCCTGGAAAGTCCGGCCTGGAAAACCTTCAACACGATTCAGGGGAGCCTCCGATGAACGCACGGAAACCGACCTTCGCTGTCTGGACAAATGGCTTGGTCATGGTAATGACCCTCACCTTTTCCGCCGGGTTGTCCGCCCGCACACTCTACCTGGCGCCGGACGGCGACGACGGCTCCAGGCCGAACATGATCTCGCCGTAGGTGGTGCCGGCAA
>CAZSTM010000215.1:0-6988 GCA_964609635.1 uncultured Gemmatimonadales bacterium | reverse complement strand
TCAGCCTGGCCGGGATGGTCGAGGAGATCCAGGCGGTCAACCCGGATAAGCTCCTCGATATGATCAACCTGAACTACGATGAGCTGTATGAGAATGGCTTGTCCTACGGTGAGATGACCAGTTCCCAGCGCCAGGGCACCACCCTGGCCGGAATTTCCGTGCCTGAGTACAACGGAGTCGGCGCGCTCTATACCACCAATGTCGGAAGCGATCAGGGATATACGCCTACCAAGGCGATCTACATGAGCGATGTGCTGGTCAACGTGCCCAAGCTGAAAATCACCGGGGACGTGGAGATCAACTGCGTTTTCAAGAATTATATCGGCTCGGTATCCCGCGGGGTTTACGGCAACATAAGGGACCGCAACCAGTGGCTGTCCGGCCTGGACCACGTTAACCTCTGGGAGACCTGCCACAACCTGTTCAGCTATCACCCGAGCGATTACGTGCTGGTGGATGCTCTCAACTGCATGGAAGGCGAGGGCAGCCACCCCTATGGAAGCTATACCGGCTACCTGAGGCGCAATATTCTGGTCGCCGGCAGCGATCCGATAGCCGTGGAATCGGTCTGCGCGCAGAGCATGGGTTTCCATCCGGGAGATATCGACCTTCTGCGCTGGGGCCGGGCCAAAGGCTGGGGCTACTACGAGCCGAACCGCATCCGAATCCTGGGCGACAGCCTCGCCTCGGTTTTACTCGATTTCAAGGCGGCTGTGGGCGAGGACATCAATCCAAATGGCTATCATTACGGCCGCGGATGCACCAGATGGCTGCTGAGCGGCCCGTTCGAGGGCGAGGATATCTCCTCGTATCCGGGAGGAACGGACCCCTCGCAGATCGACCCCGTTGCAGGAGAAGCGCTGGCCGGTGAAATCTGGGCGGCCTATATCTCCCCGGGCACGCTTGTCGATCTGCAACAGGCTATCGGCCCCACCCTGGAAAATACCACGGTTTATGCTTTCACCAGGATTTACAGCCCCGGGGCCCAGGAGGGCAAGCTGTGGGTCGGGGCCACCGAGGGAGTAATGGTCTGGATCAACGGGGAGCTGGTGCTGGACGAGCCGGACAACCTGGGTTACGACCGGAAGAAGTTCGAGGCGGACCTGTCGCTGAGCGCCGGAGACAACCGCATCCTGGTGCTGTTGTCCAATGTCAGCGGGGATTTCGGGTTCAGCCTGGCCTGTGTGGATGACGGCTCTTCCACCGAGCGCGAGAGCGGGATTCCCTATACCTATGAGAACGGCGGCTGGACCGGCCTGGGAGAGCCCCGCATTTTCAGCGAGGATGAAAAGAAACGCTTTTTCGGCGGGCACACCCTTGCCGGCACTTTCTATCACCTGGCATCCGGTCCCGGCGAAACCGTTGAACCGCAAAGAAAATCCTGCGACATCAACGGCAACGGGAGGGCCGACATTGTGGATGTGATCAGGTTCCTTCTGGATATGCGTGAAAGCCCGAGTGATCCGGTTTATGATTTAAACGGCGACGGGGAGATTGATATAACGGATGCACTGGCGCTCCTGCTCGATATCATACACGGCAACTGCCTGGAGCAGCAGGGAGCCTCGCTGGCGTCATCCGGGCAGGCTTACGATGTGTCGGCCCGGGTCGAGGGCTTGAGCGAAGAGGACCTGGAGTATCTCCAACTGATGATCGAGCGGATGAACCTGAGCGAGGAACAGCAGGCGGCTTTGCGAGCGACGATTTACGGCGGCACGGGCGCGCCGGAGCTTCCACGCGCTTTCGCTCTGGAGCAGAACTCACCTAATCCGTTCAATCCCTCAACTGCCATCGGGTTCAGTATGTCTGCGGACCAAAGCGCGCAGGCTGTCAAGCTTTCCGTGTACGACATAAGGGGACGGCTGATCCGTACCCTGGTGGATGACCGGCGCGAACCCGGCAGTTACACGGTTTACTGGGACGGCACCGACGTCTCCGGTCGGCAGGTGGCGGGCGGAGTGTATTTCTACAGCATGCAGGCGGACGGTTTTTCCCGGACCCGCAAGATGGTGCTGCTGAAATAGTAACAATATTGAACGTTTGACCGTTTAAGTGATATAGTATTCATTAGAAATCACCATAAAGGGGCACGGCGATCCGTGCCCCTATGAATTTCAATCGAGCGCTGGATTTTTTCAGAGCTCAGAAGGAAACAGCATGGTCGGCTGCCTCAAGAAAATCATCGAGGATTTCAAGGCCATCAAGGACAATGACCCGGCGGCCAGGAACCGGCTGGAGACATTGCTCTGCCACACACCGTGGCATGCGACTTCGATGCACCGGATCGCGCATTGCCTGCAATGTTGGGGTATACCGGTGATTCCGCGTTTTATCAGCGTGCTGGCGCGATTCTGGGCCGGGGTGGAAATACACCCCGGGGCCAAGATCGGCAGCCGTCTTTTTATCGATCACGGAACAGGAGTTGTAATCGGGGAGACCGCCGAGATCGGCGATAACTGCGTATTGTTTCACGGGGTCACCCTGGGAGGCACGGGCCACCACAGTGGCAAACGTCACCCCACCCTCGGCAGCAATGTGCTGATAGGCACCGCCGCCACCCTGCTGGGACCCATCCGGGTGGGCGACAACGTGCGGATCGGCGCCGAAACCGTGATTATCAACCGGGATGTGCCTGCCAACTGTACCGTGGTGGGTGCGCCGGGGATGATTGTCAAACGGGAAGGGGAAAAAGTACACGAAAAGCTGCCTTTGGCTCATTACAATTTGGCCCCCAACGAACAGACCGGGAAAAAACAGCAAGAGTCCGAATCTTGATAAACCACTTCTAGTGTCTGAGGGTATTCGATACAAAGAAAAAACCCCGGAAGCGGCTGATTAGCCGCTTCCGGGGATTTTTCATCTTGAGAAAAACCGGGGGACTCAGAGCAGCTTTTTTATCTCCGCCTCGAAGGTGCTTTTGGAGTTGTAGCCCACCAGTTTTTTCACTACACGCCCCTGGCGGTCGAGGATATAAGTGGTCGGAATATACACCGGCTGATAAGCCTCGGCCACCGACCTTTCAGCCATTACCACCGGGTAGGTAACCTTGTTTTTGGCCACGAATTTTTTTACTACACTGGGTCCGCGGTCGAGCGAGATACCCACGACATCCACGCCCCGGGACTTGTACTTTTCGTAGAGCTCCACGAATTCGGGGACTCCCTTGATACAGGGAGGACACCAGGTGGCCCAGAAATCCAGAATTACGACTTTACCCTGCAGCCCGGAAAGGATGACCTCGCCGCCGTCGATCCTGGAAAGGGAAAAATCCGGTGCCAATTCACCCTCGGCGGCTATGGCGCCGGCCTGCGCCAGGGTCTGATCTCTGCTCCGGCCGCCCGTGGATTCAAGCGAGGGGGAGGATTCGCTTGACGACTCGCCTGCGCCGCAGGCGAAAAAGAGCGCCAATATCAGGCAGTTGACGGGGTGGCCGAGTAATTTGAGGATTTTCATCTAGGGCTCCTTTGCGGTTTCCGGAAGAAGGTGATAATTATTAATATATTATTTGCCCTTTAAAATCAACCCACTTCCAGCAGAAAGGGGAAAAGCTGGGCCAGCAAGCCGCTCAAGATGGAGAACATATCGAAAAAGATCAGTGTTCCCACGGCAATAAGAAAAATGCCGCAGATAATCTCTACGGCGCGCAGGTGCTTGCGCAGGCGTCGGTAAACTCCCATGAAACCGTTGATTGCCAGGCCGGTTGCCAGAAACGGCAGACCCAGGCCGAGTGAGTAGAACCCCAGAAGCATAATTCCCGAACCCACGGTGTTCTGCTGTGCAGCCAGGCCCAGGATCGCCGCCAGGATGGGGCCGATGCAGGGGGTCCAGCCGAAAGCGAAAGCCGCACCTATCAGGAAAACTCCCAGAAGCCCGAGGGCATTTTCCCGAACGTGAATCCTTTTTTCGTACTGCAGGAAACCCAGGCGGAAAATCCCGGTCATGTGAAGGCCCAGGATTAAGATCAAAACACCGGCTACCCGGCCGAACCAGATGCGGTTGGCAAAGATCAGACGGCTGACGAATGTCGCCGAGGCGCCCATCATCACGAATACGGTGGAAAAACCCAGGACAAAAATCAGAGTGCTGATAAAAACCCTGCTCAGCCTTTTACTCCTGCCCGCGTCTTCCTGCCCCAGCTCGTCCACTGTCATCCCGGAGATAAAAGAAATGTAGGCGGGAATAAGCGGCAGCACGCACGGGCTGATAAAAGAGAACACACCGGCTCCGAAAGCAATTACCAGAGCCGGCACCAGGCTTTCAGGCAGAGCCTGTTCACCGGGTAATGCCGCGGCTTCCGCCGCTTGGCTTAGCAGGGCCGGGAGGGCGTCCAAAGCCAGGTTTATCAGGGCCGATATCTCGTTCACCACCCGACCGGCCAGAGCGCTCAAGGTGTCCGGAAACAGGGTATTCGTCAATGCCGTCAATTCCTTAATATTACATCAGGGATTCATCATCTCTTAACCGAAAACCAGCAACTAACCACTAACAACCTACATCTTTTATAAAATTTTTCAATTTATTCCTCAGCCCCTAGGTGCCTTGAGGCCTAGGTTCCTTTGGGCCTGAAAAAACCCGTCTGGCCGTATGCCTGGCCACCAGGGATACGTCGTCGAAAAATGAATACAGAGTGGGTGTGACCACCAGAGTTAAAAAGGTCGAGGTGGTCATGCCTCCCAGGATAGCCAGTCCCACCGGTCCCCACATGGCGGCGCGGCCCTCTGCCGGGCCGAAAAGCCAGGGTGCCAGCAGCGGAGCGCTCATCGGCAGCAGCGATAACACGGTTGTCATCGCGGTCATCAGGATCGGCCGCAGGCGCTGACGGACGCCCTCGAGTATCGCATCCCGGCGCGCCATCCCCTGGCCGCGCAGCTGGTTGATGCAGTCGACCAGGATAATCCCGTTGTTGACCACCAGTCCGCAGACAATGAGCACGCCGATGTATTCTACCGCTCCCAGATTGGTCTTGGTCAGCACGAAAATTACCGCAACGCCGATAATGGCGAACGGTACCGAAAGAAGGATGGTAAACGGGTGGATGAAAGACTCGAACAGCGCGGCCAGCAGCAAATAAATCATTATCAGCGATAAAATGATCGCGAAATGCGATTCACTCTGGGTTTCACGCATGTACTGGAAAGCCCGGCCCAGCTCCCAGGAATAGCCGGGCGCCATCTTGAGCCGGGACATCCTTTGAGTCACCTCGCTGCTCAAAAGATAGATACCGCCGGCCTTGGAGTTTAGATAGACCGAAACGTTATACAGGCGGTCGGTTTTCTGAATCGAGCGCGGACTGCTTCCGGTCTGGAAATCGGCCAGACTTTTCAGCTCCATGCGCTGGCCGGAGCCGGAGAACATCTCCATGGTACCAAGTCTGGATAGATTCAGCCGATCCTTCTCGGCCAGTCCCACCATCACATCCACCTCGCGGTCGGCGGCTTTATAGCGAGTGTTCGGCCGGCTGGAAAGCTGGGAGCTCACCGAGCGAGCCACATCGTTGGCGGAAATTCCGGTGGCGGATGCCCGCTCCCGATCGACCAGTATTCGCACCTCCTGTTCGCTCTGCTCGGTGCTCAGGTCCATGTCCTCTATCCCAGGCAGGCCTTCCATCAGGTCAACCACTTTCCTGGCGTAGTCCTCCAGCAGCTCCATTCTTTCACCCTTGAGAATAATTTCTATCCCGCTGGTTTGCCCGCCGCGGCCGCCACGATGGCCGTAACGGTAAGTGAATCCCGGCCGGTTCGGCAGTATGGCTTTGACTTTCTCGTGAAGTTCAGGTGTAGTGAGACCGTCCTTTTTGATATCCCCGAAATAAATGGAAAGCTCGCCGTGGTTCCTGCGGCCCATCCTGAGCTCTAATCTGGTTGACTTGATTTCCAGCTCTTCTTTGCGCTCCAGCAGGTCCGCTTCGATTTTTTTCATCAACCGGCTGGCCTGTTCCAGGGTGTAATTATGGCTGATATCGACATTGATATCCATCCGCCGCTCGTGAATATGGGGACTTCCCTGCTTGTCTATCATCCCGTAAAGCAGGAAAACGCCCCATAGCATAAAACCTACCAGAATCAGGGTCACGATGCGCGCATGCAGCGCGCGCTCGGCCAGGGAGACGAAGAAGTTTTTAAGGCGCGGGAAATCACGCTGTTTTCCCGGCTCGAGGTTCTTCATCACCCGCGCGCTCAACAGCGGTACCACGGTAATCGCCACCAGCAGGCTGGCCAGGCAGACCACGCAGAATGTCATGCCGAAATCATGCATGAAACGCATCGGGCCTCTGCCGCCGCCTGCAAGAAAGATCAGGGGGGCGAAAACTATCATATTGGTCAGCATCGAGGCCAGCACGGCCATTCCGACCTCCTGGGAGCCGATGGTTGCCGCCTGCACCGGGTCGAGTCCTTTTTCGCTGCGAATGCGAAAAATGTTCTCCAGTACCACGATCGAGGGGTCCACCACTATGCCGATGGCATAGATCAGCGCCATCAGCGAGATGATATTAAGGGTGAGCTCGGAGTTGAAAGGCGCCAGCCTGGAGACATACATGAAGAAAAAGGTGCAAATGATCGAAACAGGGATGGCGATGGCGATCACCAGGGTGTTGCGGAACTTGCCGAGGAAGAAAAGCAGCACCCCTATGGCCAGCAGTCCCCCGATCAGGCCGTTTTTCTTGAGGTTGTCGATACTGCTGAGAATGTCCTCCGCCTGGTCCCAGAAAATCAGATAATCGAGCAGGCTGTAACGCGGGTCGGCTTTTATCTGGTCCAGAGTGGCCTTGACCCGGCGGCTGACATCCACAATGTTGGCGTTGGCTGCCTTGTAAATCCGCATGCTGACCAGATCATAGCCGTCCAGACTTTCGAACCCGCGCTCCTTGGGATAGTCATAGCGCACGTCCGCCACCTGATCCAGGCGCAGGCCTCTGGAGTTTATCGGCAGCTCGCTCATTTCCTCGATCTTGCGAAAACTGCCGATGGCTCTAAGGTTATATTTCTTG
>CAZSTM010000214.1:0-7001 GCA_964609635.1 uncultured Gemmatimonadales bacterium | reverse complement strand
GTGGCCGACCATCAGCAGCCGGCCGCATTTTTCGGCAAGCCCCACCAGTTCCTCGGCATGGGCCGTCTCGAGGGTCAAGGGTTTCTCCACGAAAGTATGTTTGCCGGCCAGCAGGGCTTCACGGGCCACCTCATAGTGGCTGGCGGCCGGGGTGGCGATCGCTACGGCCTCGACTTTTTTATCTTCGAGAACTTCCCGGTAGTCCCCGGTCAGCTTTACTCCCGGGTAACTGTTGCCTAATTTCTCCAGGCTCCGGTTGTCGGCATCGCAGAGGTAGAGCAGGTCGCTTTGCGGCAGACGGTAAAATACGCGAACCAGGTTCTTTCCCCAGTTGCCGGTGCCGATAACTGCGGTTCCGGTCATAGTGCCTCCCGGACTGCCATTCGTTCATCTATCGGGGCCGTTAACCAACGGCGGCGCTGCTTTATCTGCTCAACGATCCGCCGGCCCACCTTGCCGTCCCAGAACTCCAGCTCACCGCCGCGTTTGCCCCGGCCCTCGATGATTTCTATCGCTTCACGGTAGATCAACTCCGGATCGCTGCCCACCAGCAGGTTTGTCCCCTGCTCGATCGTCTCCGGCCGCTCGGTGTTCTCGCGCAGGGTCAGGCAGGGTACTCGTAAGAAAGTGGTCTCCTCCTGTACACCCCCGGAATCGGAAAAAACCAGTTTTGCCGAGCGCATCAGGCAGAGAAAATCGAGGTAGCCCAAGGGCTCGATCAGGTGCATCCGGTGTTCGGCCTCCAGCATCCCCAGCAGGTCAAAAGCTTTCAGTTGCTTGCGGGTTCGCGGATGCACCGGAAATATAAGCGGCAGCCGCCGGCTGACCCTGTCCAGCGAGTCGACTATTCCCCTCAGAACCGGACGCTCATCCACATTGGACGGCCGGTGGAGGGTCACCAGACCGTAACCGCCGGGTTCGACTCCCAACCTCTCCAGCAACTCCGGGCCGGGGGCCTGTTCGAGGTAGTGGATCAGGGTGTCGATCATGATATTGCCCACCAGGCAGATCTTTTCCGGGTCGGTTCCCTCCGAGAGCAGATTC
The DNA here is from genome assembly GCA_964609635.1 of uncultured Gemmatimonadales bacterium. Classification (GTDB taxonomy): domain Bacteria; phylum Gemmatimonadota; class Glassbacteria; order GWA2-58-10; family GWA2-58-10; genus JAFGTO01. Next base: position 5,957 of record CAZSTM010000214.1, on the reverse strand, counting down.
TTATCGGCTATCCGGCTGGTGGTGAACAGCAGATCGCTCAGGGCGTCGGTGACCACCCGGTTTATCTCCTCCGGCATCCGGCGGTCGAAGCTGCGCAGGCCCGCTTCCACGTGCGCCAGGCAGATATTGAACTTGGAGGCCACCAGGGCCGCCGCCAGGGTGGAGTTGACATCTCCGACCACGATCACCAGGTGAGGCTTTTCTTTAAGCAAAAGTTTCTCGAAAGCCACCATCACTTTCGCTGTCTGCTCGGCGTGGCTGCCCGATCCCACTCCCAGATGCACATTCGGCGGCGGGATGCCCAGCTCGTCGAAAAACACCTCGTTCATCTGCCGGTCGTAGTGCTGGCCGGTGTGCACCAGGGTAAAATCGAAAACCTCAGGCTCCTCCCGCATGGCTGCCATCAGGGGAGCGATTTTCATGAAATTAGGCCGCGCTCCCACCACCCCTATAATTTTTATTTTCTCGCTCATTACCTGCCACTGTGGTTGCGGTTTGACCGGGGTTTAAGCCCCGAGATATTACCCCGGCATTTTTGCGCTAAATATAAAACGTTCACTCAGTGAATGAAAGAAAGCCGCCGTTTCATCTGCGTTCCCTATTATCTGCAAACCGGCCATACCGCGCCTGTGAAAAAACCTTGGACTGTCATTCAAAACTGAACCTGCGCCAGGCACCGGCCAGGTCCGGCCTGTCTTTCGGAACCACCCGGAAGCGCCACGGATTGTAGAGCGGAAGCGCTTTCCAGAAAACACGGTTGAACGGCCCGAAAGTCTGTCTGTTGCCGTTTATCGGGAAGCTGCCCTCGAGATGGTACTTGCCGAGGCCCACCTCGTACTGAATGATAAACTCGCCGTTCTCCGGCCCGGTCCAGGAAACCGGTACTTTCCCATTGTAGCCGTCATGGGTCACGGTCTCGCCCTCGGCCGGAGAAATGACCTCGCAGCGCAACTCAGGCGGGAAAGCCACGGCCCGCCAGACGGCGCTTCCCGCGCTGTCGGCCGAAAGTAACGATGAGTGCAGGCGCTCTCCGGTTAAAACCCGGGTGTGCAGCATAACTTTAAGCCGGCGGAGTTGTTCCGGAAACCGAGCGGCGACATTCTCTTTCTCGCCCGGGTCGGCCTCCAAATCGTACAGGCTGTAAAAAGGCTCCTCGTCCGGCACCAGGGTCTGCACCAGCTTGAAATTCTCGGTGCGCACACAGCGCAGCCACACCGGCTCCCGGTCGTTTTCGCACTGAAAGCCGCAGACACTGGATTCGCAAAAAACACTCCGGCGTGGCTCAAGCTCCTCGCCTTTTATCGCAGGCAGCAGCGACACACCCTGCTGCGGCCCTTCCTGCTCGAGACCTATCAACTCGAACAAGGTGGGCATCAGGTCAACCGACTGCACCAGGGATTCCACCACTTTGCCGGCCGGCAGACTGGAAGGCCAGCTGATAATCAGCGGGATTCTGATCAACTCATCGTACAGGGTGCCGGCCAGACTGGTGGAAGCGTGTCCCAGCCATCCGTGATCGAAAAGCTCCTCGCCGTGGTCGGCGCTCAGGATCACGATAGTATTCCCGGCAAGTCCCAGGCTGTCCAGCACCTCGAGCACCCTGCCGATCTCTTCGTCCTGGGCGGCTACCTCGGCATCGTAGAGCGTGCTTACCAGCTTCTTTTCCTGTTCGTCGAAGCTGTATTCTCCACCGGGCATGAGCACATTGCCCATCACCGCGGCCAGAGCCCGGCTGTCAGGAATTTTACCGGGCAGAAAACGTTTCAGGTGGCCTTCGGGTGGGTTGTACGGCAGGTGCGGCCCGTGGAAGTGGTACCATGCGAAAAATGACGAATCCTGGTATTCGACCAAAAACCGGGGGATGTCCCTGATCACATTCGGCGTAAACCCCAGGTTGGTGTAATTGGGCATGGGAAACAGGTAATTGAGCTCGGGCACCAGTAACCCTGCTCGTGCCATAACCTCCTGGGGTGTTTCCAGGGCCTTGGGAACACTTCTGCCCCGTCGCTCGACCCCATGCGCTCCCGGGTACAGCCCGGTGAGCATGCTGACCAGCGAAGCATTGGTCCAGGAGGCTGTGCTGAAAGCCCTGGTGAAAAGCACTCCCTTCCCGGCCAGCCGGTCGATATTGGGGGTATAGGCCCGCGTGTAGCCGTAGCAGCCCAGCCGGTCGGGGCGGAAACTGTCGACAGTCAGCAGAAGGATATTGGGCCTGTCCGTGGCGTGCAATGCGCCCGCCCAGGCCATTAAAACCGCGATGCGGAAAATAATCTTTCTCAACTTTGTAATTACTCAGGTGTTCAGGAGTTAGTCAGAAAGAAAAAGCTTGGTCATAATCCACAGATTTCACAGATTTTTCAGATTTGGAAAAGACAAAGCGTCGGTATTCAAGAGAACTGGTACCAAAATTCAGCAGCAATCCGGTTTCATATCCCTACATTTTTAAATAGTTTATGCTCTGGGCCTCTTCAACTCTGCTAAGTTTTGTCAGCGCCTTGAGTTCGACTATCACTGAGTCAAAACAAACAAAATCGGCTTTTTAAATAGCCTCTAGCTGCTGCCCTTTGTAAAAAACCGGAAATTCTACCTCTCGCTTGTTGGGTACTGCCCGTGCGGTTAATTCCAACGCAAATGCTTCCTGATACACGGCTTCGAGAAAACCGCACCCAGTTGCCTATGAACCTCCATCGCCACACCAATAATTTCGTAGGTCCTCTTATCTCTTTTTTCTATCTGTGTAATCTGTGGATAAAATAGTTTTCAACTCTATCGAAGTCTTTCACCGGCGAGGATCGCACGGATCAGAGCGCTGTCCGGGTCCTGGGGGTTAAGCTCCAGGTACTTCTTTAATATTTCCTCGGCCCGCTCCCGGTTGCCCAATTTCAGCTCCAGGAATCCGGCTGCCCGCAAGGCCACCGGCAAATCAGGGTTTGCCGCCAGCACTTTTTCCACCATCCCCAGCGCCTCGGCCGCCCGGCCTTCCAACTGCAGGTAATGTGCCAGCACCAGCAGCGCGGCCGGGTCATCCGGGTAGCTTTCCAGCTTGGCCTTCAAGCCTTCGATCTCACCCCGGCTATCACCCAATTCCCGGCAGAGCAGGATCATGTTATCGAAGTATTGTGGCTGGATCGTCTTAGGTGCCGCGCGTACCAGAGCGAAAGTGATTAACAGCGGCACAGCCAGGGTTAACGCGGCATAGAGGGCTTTCTTCCGCTGGACGGCTGATACCACCGAAGAAAAGGCGTATCCGGAAAAAAGAATCATCACCGGCCAGAGCGGCACCCGGAAACGGCTGGTAACAAAAAAGGCCGCTATGGATAATCCATACAGCACCAGATAACCGTAGAGCGGAAAAAGTTGCCGTCGCCGGCTCCAGGAGAGAAAAAAACCTGCCAGTCCGAACGCCAGGAAAAAACCCCAGGAAAGAAGCGGCAGGCGCAAGAGCCGGCTGTCTCTCCTGTGAAGGTAAAAGTTAAGATTGTTCGGCTCCTCGTAATCCGAAAGCAGAATTCCGAGCTTGCTCAACTGAAGGCGCAGGAAATCTTTCGAGAAAACCGGTATCAGCTCCTTTTGCGGGTAGCAGAAACCGCCGGTAGAGTCATAACTGTTACCGATCTTCCAGTTTTCCTCGGCATTGGTGGAGACCGGCGCCCAGGTCCCCCCTGAAAGCCGGTTGTGGACGGCGGCTGGGCTTATCATCAACAGGGTTGCCAGCACAAATACGGCCGGGGCCTTGCCTTTAAGGCCCGGTTTCGGCGACTTGCACCAGAGCCAGACAACTCCCACCGGCAGCATGACCAGCATATTGGCGCGGGCCAGGGCCGCAAGTCCAAGAAGCGCACCGCTCAGCGCCGCGCCGGCCAGCGGACGATTTTCGTTGAACGCCGCCAGCGACCAGAGGAATGCCAGGTTGAGAAAAGTGACCAGGGTGACCCGAAGGAAAAAACCCTCGTAAAACGGAAAGATGGGAGTGACCGCCATCAGGGAAGCCGCCCAGAGACCCGTGGCTCGCGAATCGAAAAGGCGAAGGCCCAGCAGGTAAACCAGCCCCAGGCCGGCAGTCCCCATCAGCGCCTGAACCAGCTTGGCGGCTAGTACGTTGGGCCCCGCAACGGCATAAAAGGCTCCCAGGAGATAAGGGTAAAGCGGGGCCTGGTAAAAAGCCCCTTCCGGCACCAGCTCGCCCGCCGCAATGCGTTTGGCCCATTGGTGGAAGACAGTCATGTCGTAGCCCGGCAAAAGCGGCTCGAACATCGGGTGATCGCGCATGGACAGGATATAGCCCACTCGCAGGATGAGCCCTGCCGCCAGCACCGCCAATATCGGCCATAGCTTGCGCCGGCGGGTGGAGTCGGTACTTTTTACGGAATCGCCACCGGAGGTCTTTCCTGTCACAGAAGGTTTCAATTCCACTCCAGAGTTCGATTATTTTTAACGAATTGCCATGCCCGCATTCTGTTGAAAAACAAGAAAGAAACGGGTTTTTTCAAATATAGCCCTCTGCGTGGCTTTTCTCAAGAAGACGGCTCAGGGAGCGAAATTTCACCAACAGGGAACTTCCAAAATACCATAACCTGCGGTTCCTTTATTGACAGGCACTCCTTAACCCTGTTAATGTTAGGAAATCACGGATGCCGAAAACCACCTTTCACCTGGAACATTCAAGGAGGCCTCATGCGTACCGTCCGTTTATTTACCGCCGTTCTGGCCGCAGCCTGCTTCTCCACGGCCCTCGCCCAGGAAACCGTCGTGGTCAGGCCCCAGGAGATCGATGATGTCCTGGTCAATCCGGGCATCGGGTTCAATACCTTTCAGCGGTTCAACGGCGACACTTTGAATCCCGGCCACGGCTGGACCGAGGGTTTCCCCATCGAGTACCAGGAGTTCGACGGCAACCTGGAAACCCCGAACTACCCGATGTGCTCCACCGCCTACTGGCGTGTCTACTGGCGCTTTATAGAACCGGAGCAAGACAAATACCGGTGGGACATGATAGACAAGGCCCTGAAAACCGCAGCCGAGCGCGGCCAGACCCTGCTGCTTCGCATAGCGCCTTACGGCACCGGTCCTAAGAGGGATGTGCCCGCCTGGTACCGAGAGTTGGTCGGTGATAAACAGATGCTCGAGCACCGCTGGCGTGTCGATCCCGAGGACCCGCGCTATGTGGAGCATTTCGGCGGGATGATCCGGGACCTGGGGGCCCGTTATGACGGGCACCCCGACCTGGAGATCGTGGACATGTCGATCGTCGGCTATTGGGGAGAAGGTGCCGGCTCCGAGCTGCTTTCCGATAAAACCAGGAAAGCCCTGGTGGATGCCTACCTCGAGGCCTTCCGGAAAACCCACCTGGTGATGCTGCTTACCGATGAAAAAACCAATAAGTACGGCAGGTCCAGGGCCAATGTAGGCTGGCGGGTCGACTGCCTGGGCGACCTGGATTTCTGGGCCAAAGACCAGGGCGGCTGGACCCACATGTACGACTACTACCCGCAGGCCATTATCAATTTCGGCATGGAGGACGCCTGGAAGACCGCGCCGGTCACCCTGGAAGTCTGCGGAACCCTGATGAGCTGGAAAGAAAAACAGGGCTACGGCATAGATGAGGTGGAATATATATTCGACCAGGCTCTCAAGTGGCACATCTCCTCTTTTAACAACAAGGCCTCGCCGGTGCCGGAAGACTGGTGGCCCCAGGTCAACCGCTGGCTCAAGAAAATGGGCTACCGCCTGGCGTTGAGAAAATTCACCTACCCCTCGACTGTCAGGCCGCACGGGAAGCTCGCTTTCACCACCTGGTGGGAGAACAAGGGCGTGGCCCCGTGCTACCGGGCGTTCCCCCTGGCCCTGCGGCTGAAAAACAATAAAAGGACCGAGCTCCTGTTGACCGATGCGGATATCAGGCAGTGGCTGCCGGGCGACAACCTGTACGACGATGCCGTGTTCCTGCCCCTGGACAT
>CAZSTM010000213.1:0-7064 GCA_964609635.1 uncultured Gemmatimonadales bacterium | reverse complement strand
CGATCGTACCTACATTCACATGTGGCTTGGTCCGCTCAAACTTCTTCTTAGCCATGCTAGGATATCCTCCTGGAAATTTTTAAATGGAGCCCACGACCGGGCTTGAACCGGTGAACCTCATCCTTACCAAGGATGCGCTCTACCAACTGAGCTACGTGGGCTCTCTATCACTGCTTTTGGAGCGGGAAACGGGACTCGAACCCGCGACCCTCAGCTTGGAAGGCTGATGCTCTACCAACTGAGCTATTCCCGCAATAATGGTGGAGGGGGGAGGATTCGAACCTCCGAAGGCTGAGCCGACAGATTTACAGTCTGTTCCCTTTGACCGCTCGGGAACCCCTCCTCGTTTTTCACTGGAGCTGGCGATGGGACTCGAACCCGCAACCTGCTGATTACAAATCAGCTGCTCTACCGATTGAGCTACGCCAGCATTAAATCTGGAATTAAAAGTGAATGAAACCGGTAAAAAGCTCTGGAAGCGGAAAGAAAGAAAAAAAAATAGATCAGAGTAATATATTAAAATAAATTTATTTGTCAACCTTTTTTACAAATTTTGCAAAAAATTTCATTCTTCAGATCTTTTTTTTCCATCGTGTACCCTGCGGGCCATCCTCGAGTACTATACCCATGTCTGCAAGCTCTTCGCGGATTTCATCTGCGCGGGAGAATTCCCGGGCTTTCCGCGCCCGGTTCCTTTCCTCGATCAGGTTCTCGATATATTCTATCCGGTCGAGCTCATCCGGTTCATCCGGGCGGAGAACATCCAGCACCCGGTCGCAGGATTCGAGTTCGGCGAGGGCTCTCCGGCGAGCTTCTGTGCTTAACGAACCCACATCGATCAAGCTGTTGAGCTCGCGGATGAAATCGAAAAGAGCGGCCAGGGCGGTGCCGACCGCAAGGTCATCGGCCAGGGCTTCCTTGAACCGGTCGGCGCACCAGGCGAGGGGCTCCCCGACCGTCCGGCGCGCGGGCCGGTAATCCTCCAGGCGATGTTTAAAATCACGCAGGCGCTCGACCGCCGAGGCCGCCGCGGTCAGAGCATCGAAAGTGAAATTGAGCTGGCTGCGGTAATGCGTGGCCAGCAGCAGGTACCTGATGACCGAGGGTTTGTGGCCCATTTCTATCAGGTCGCGAAGGGTGTAGTAATTACCGAGGGATTTGCTCATCTTCCGGCCCTCGACAAGCAGGTGCTCGCAGTGCATCCAGTTGCGCACGAATGGTTTCCCGGTAGCGCCCTCGCTCTGGGCGATCTCGTTCTCGTGGTGCGGGAAAATCAGGTCCACACCCCCGCAGTGGATGTCGAGGGTCTTGTCCAGGTATTTCATGCTCATGGCCGAGCACTCGATATGCCACCCCGGACGACCTCGGCCGAACGGGCTGTCCCAGCCGACCGTCTCGTCTTTGCCGCCTTTCCAGAGCACAAAATCACGGACATTTTCCTTGTCGTACGCATCCACATCCACCCGCGCCCCGGACTTGATGCCCGCGGGGTCCAGCCGGCCGAGCTTGCCGTAGCCTTTGAAATCTGCAATACGATAATACAGCGAATCCCCGCTCCGGTAAGTCAGGCCGTTTTTTTCGAGGCGGCCGATGAGCTCGATCATCTCCGGGATGTGTTCCGTGGCCCTGGGATAATGCTCGGCCCGCTCGATCCGCAGGCTGTCGAGATCCTGGAAAAACGCCTCTATGTACGAAGCGGTGTACTCATTGAGTGATTTCCCGGCCTTGGCAGCACCGTTGATTGTCTTGTCGTCCACGTCGGTGATGTTCATCGCCTGGGTCACCTCGAATCCGCCGAGTCTCAGGCTGCGGCGCAGGAGGTCCATGAATATGTAGGCGCGAAAATTGCCGATATGGGCGAAATCGTACACCGTGGGGCCGCAGCAGTAGAGCCTCACCCGCGGCGGGTCCAGGGGTTCGAGCGGCTCTTTTTTCCGGCTCAGGGTGTTGTAGATGAAAAATTCCGCCATCAGGATTCCTTCTCTTTTGTCTTACGGCTGCCCGGCTTGACCAGCGGCAGGCCCTCTCTGCACAGGGGGCAGCTCTCCGGCTGGTAATTTACCACCTCGACCTTGACTAGGCCGACCAGCGGCCGGTCCAATTCACTTCGCTCTCCCGAGCGGTCGATCAGGCAGCCCAGGCCCACGACCTCGCAGCCCGCATCCTCGGCCAGCCGGACGGTTTCCATCAGGGAGCCGCCGGTGGTGACCACGTCCTCCACCACCACCACCTTTTCTCCGGGTTTCAGCTCGAACCTGCGCAGGCGCATCTTACCCTCGACTCGTTCGACAAAAACGGCCCGGCAGTCGTTCTTTTCGAAATGGCGGCCCACCTCGTGCCCGATAATCAACCCTCCCACCGCCGGGGAAATCACCGCATCGGGGATTTTTCCGCCCAGGGAGTCCGTGAGCCTGCCGCCCAGGGCCCGGCCCAGTCGCTGGGCGGCTTCAGGATACTGAAGAACCCGGGCACACTGAAAATAATGCGGGCTGTGCAGGCCGCTGGTCAAAAGAAAGTGTCCCTCCAGAAAAGCATCATACCGCTTGAATAGTTCCAGAACCTCTTGCCGTTTCATTTAAGATTTTTCCTTTCAGTAGTTACCGCTCCAAAAATAAACGCCTAAAAGGGCGTGTTTTCAGGGTTCCGTTAAAAAATTCCAGGGGCACGGTACCTGCAAAACGGGCACAGGGCAGGGCTCGCAAGTGAACGCGCGCGAGTGGAGCTGGGGCCGTGCCCCTACGGGCGGTGTGAAGGGAACCCTTTGTGCCTTTGGCCTTTACGCCTTTGTGCCTATTTTTATTCCCGGTTCCCGTGGGCCAGACCCACCAGGTCGGAAATATCGTGCACACCTTCCTTTTCACACCAGGCGGCCAGTTCATCAATCACGTTCTGCGCCGCCCGGGGGTGAACAAAACCGGCGGTTCCCACCTGGACCAGCCGCGCTCCTGCCAGGATATATTCAAGCGCATCCGAGCCTGCGCAGATGCCTCCGATGCCGATTATCGGCACCTCGGCCCCCATGCTGCGGATCTGCTGGAAAACCTTGTAAACACAAGCCACGCCCACGGGGCGGATGGCCGGACCGCTCAATCCGCCGAAAGCCATGCCGATTACAGGTTTGCGGGTGTTTACATCTATTTTCATGCCCGGCAGGGTGTTGATCAAGCTGAGAGCATCCGCTCCCGCTTCGACCGCCTCGGCCGCCAGGGCGGCGATGTCGGTGACATTCGGACTGAGCTTGGCCACCAGCGGCAGGTTCACCTTGCTCCGCAGCCTGCCTATCACTTCCCTCACAACCGCCGCCTCGGCGCCGAAATGAATGTAACCGGCCTTGACATTAGGACAGCCCAGGTTCACCTCCAGGGCGTCAATTCCCTCGCACCGACCCAGCCGGGTTCCCACCTCCACGAATTCATCCACGGAAAACCCGGCGAAATTGACTATCACCCTGGCCCGGCCTGCATGTTGGAGAATCCAGGGAAGTTTCTCCCGGATGAAAACCTCCAGCCCCACATTGGCCAGACCTATAGAGTTGAGCATCCCGCTGTCGGTCTCCACGATACGGGGAGGGGGATTCCCCTGCCTGGGAGCGGCGGTTACTGTCTTGGTTACCAGGCCGCCCAACCGGCTGAAAGGCATAATATCGTAGTACTCATCACCGTAACCGAAGGTTCCGCTGGCAACCATAACGGGGTTCTGGAATTCCATCCCCAGGCAGCTTACTGTCAACTGTTTGGCCATTTAACCTCGAACCCGTTGAATACCGGTCCATCGGTGCAGCAGTACTTGTAAGCGGCAGAGCCGTCCCGGGTGATTATCGCAACAGCGCAGCTGTTGCATATGCCTTTACCGCAGGCCATGACCTCCTCGGTAGAGACCTCGAAGACAGCTACCGCCTCCTGCGCGAGCAGGCCGGTTAGTGCGGCCATCATGGCATTCGGACCGCAGGTGTAGACCGCGGGAGGTTGGTCACAATCTGCGGCGACCTTGCTGAACAGATCGGTCACCAGGCCCTTTTTCCCCACCAGGCCGTCCTCGGTGCACAGATGAAGGTTCACGCCGCCAGGCAAGAGGGCGCTGATATCGACAGTGAGGTTTCCGGCCTTTTCCCCGTAGAGCAGGTCGATCTGTGGCGGATCATCCAGCGCGGCCAGGCGTTCGGCCAGCAGGTACATCGGCGGCAGTCCGATCCCCCCGGCGACCAGGATCGCTCTGCGGGCATCCGGCAACCTGGTAAAAGTATTGCCCAGCGGCCCGAAAACACCGAGGCGGTCTCCCGGAACCAGGCTCGCCATCCAGCGTGTCGCCCTCCCGATGGTGCGAAACAAGATCTGGACTGTCCTGTCACCCGCAAACCGATAGTAGCTGAAAGGGCGGGGGAGGAAAACATCACAGGTATGCGGCACGGGAGAGATCATACAGAACTGGCCCGGTTCAGGTGTTGCCGCACTTTCCGGTCCGGGGAAAGACAGCACGTAGGTGCTCCGGGCCACTTTTTTGATTTCCGATATTTCGACCCACTGGAAAACTGGAATCAAGCACCACCCCCTGTGCCGAAGCGCTGCCACCAGAGACGCCGTCTCATTTGAAGCCAGGTTTCGTGCCCGGGGGCGGCTCCCGCCGCGGCACCTGCGGCGCCCACCGCCGTGGCCGCCCGGGTAATCTTGGGTGGACTGTAGGCGGCAAGCTCATCGAGATAAAATCCGGGCGGTCGCTCAGGTACCGGCAGATCCATCTCCCGGCGGGCCTGGTCGGCATAACGGGTCTGGGGAAAATTCAAAATGATCAGCTCCAGCGCCTGAGTGAACCTCACTGTATCACCCAGTTCGGCGGAGAGTCTGCCCAGGTTCATGGCGGCCTTGGGAGTCCAGATGGTGTTGGGATACTCGAATATCAGGCGTTCGTACCCGGCGCGCGCCATTTCGAGCTGACCGGAAGTCTCATAGTACTCGGCCAGCAGGAACTGAAGCCGGGCCAGGGCATCGCGGCTGGTCAATGAATCGCTGGCTTCCATCTGCTCGACTATCTGAAAGAGCATTTTTACGTCTTCAATGTTGAGCCGTGCGGGTTCGGCCAGCGGCGAATAGGAATCCGCTCTGCGGACATTGCCGAATGCCTTTTCAGCAAGGTCTAAAGACAAGAGGTCCTGACTCAATTCTTTCAGCGGTTCGAGAGTTTTGCTGTTCAGGCCGAAAACCAGCAGCTCGGTGCTGTCCACCTGGATCGAATCCAGCAGCGCATTGTCGCTGTATCCTTTGTACAACAGGCCCACCTCGTACCAGGCTGCAGCCGAGAACTCGGTCCTTGGGTACTCGAGAATTATTTCCTTAAAACCCTCCATGGCCTCGACCGGACGATCCATGAAGGTGTACTCGACATTGATACCCAGAAGCGCCTCTGCGCGATCCTCCTTGAACTTTGCGGTTTTCAAGGCCTCGTTGTAAATCTCCAGCGCTTTCTGATGATTTCCCAGGCGTGAATGGCAGCGAGCCGAGCCGATCAGCCCTTCGCGCTTCTGCGGTTCGTTATTCCCCTGATTATTCAACTGCTCGTAATGGCTCAGGGCGTTTTCATAATCACCCATCTCGAAGCTTATCCTGGAGATGTAGGAGAGTACATCGCCTTTAAGCTTGAACTTGGGATAATTGTCCTTGACTCCGAGAAAAACCTCCATCGCCAGCTCGTACTCCTGCATCTCGAACCTTTTCTCACCCAGATAGTACTGAGCATAGGGACGGAACTTGCTCTTGGGGTATTCATCCAGCAGCCGCTCGATCTCCACCTCAACCTGGGAAACTTCATCACGACTCAGCATGATCAGGATCAAGTAGTACTGGGCTTCATCGCGGAACTTACTCTTCTGCTGGGTTTCCAACAGAGTTCTCAGGGAGTTCTCGGCCTGGATGTATCGTTGCAGCTGATAGAACGCCTTGCCCATCAAAAGCAGAGCATCATCCGTTCTGCGGCTTTTCTGGTTCTGGCTCAGAAAAAATAGGCATTTTTTGGCGGTTTCCTCGAAAAACTGCACCCCGACAAGCTGTTTGCTCCGTTGACCTGCAGGAGGCCGGCTTTGCGAACCGCCGCTGAGCTGCTGCCGCTGCTGGTCTCTTTGTGCGATCTCACCCTGTTTGTAGGCTTCCTTTGCCCAGTGCAGGCTGTTGTAAGTCCGGTAGTAGGAGCAGGCCACCGACAAACAAAGCCCGAGAACCAGCAACGCAAGAGAGATTTTGCACAGCGTGCCAAAAAAATATGTTTTGCCGGGATTAACTTTCATGGGAGTTCCTACTTCTTTAATCCTGATCAATCCTTATTCTCGCCGAATTGGGATTAATAAAATAATCTATCATAATTTGAATTGCATTTCCTCAGGCGTCAAATCTCTGCCGAGTTCGACGACTCTTTTTGTAAAATAGGCCACCACCAGCTCTTCATTGGTCTGGACAACATAGACCTGAACGGGCGAGGTGTCCGAGGTTATTCTTCCATCCAAATCTGTCATGGAATCATTTCTTTGGGGGTCGAGCTGCAATCCGAGATATTCAAATCCCTCACAGATTTTTGCTCTGATATCTACGCTCTTTTCCCCGATTCCTCCCGAAAATCCAATAGCATCGGCTCCATTTAACAAAGCCGTGAATGCTCCGATATATTCTCTTACATTATCAATATATGCATCCAGGGCAAGCTGTGCTCTCTTATCGCCCTTTTCGGCGGTTTCAACTATATCAACCATCTGACCTGATTTGATACCCGAGATTCCCGCCAGACCGGACTCCTCGGACAAAATTCTTTCCATTTCTTCCAAAGAGATTTTCTTTTCCTGCATTGCATACATGAGTGCAAATACATCCAGGTCTCCGACTCTGGTACCCTGATAATGACCGGACTGGGGAGAAAATTTCATTGAAGTGGCAACCGATTTCCCATCCAGGATAGCGTGGGTCGAGCTGCTTCCCCCAAGATGATTATAAATCAATCTGAAAGGCGCAGGCATTCGGCGGCCTGTTTCCCGGCAATACTGCTGGTGCATTTGCCTGACTCTTTCCGCACCATATCTGCCGGTT
>CAZSTM010000212.1:0-7068 GCA_964609635.1 uncultured Gemmatimonadales bacterium | reverse complement strand
CGTCGGAAGTGGCGACCAGCAGCAATATCAGGGTTATCTTTACCGGTATCCCTGTAAGTAAGTGCCCGGTTTGCAAGCGGCTTTTTTTCATCCAGGCTCCTTTGGGAGGAGAAAATGTTTAACCAAGGCCATCCTCTCCCAACTAACAACTAACAACCAGCAACTAACAACTCAGAATTTTTTTCCCATCTATCACTTCTACTCTTTTTTGACCCTTTTTCTATCGTTTATTAATTCCGGCACTAGTGCAATGACAAGTTTGATTTGAAGGGAAGAATTTTTAACCAATCTATTCATGTTCTACAGGCTATGAGGAAAAAGGCTGTAGGCTGCAGGCTATAGGGCAACCCTGCCCAAGCCCCATGTTTTCTTAAGCACCGGCGGTAGTGTGCTTAGGACCTACAGCCCACAGTCTATAGCCTATAGTCTGTTTTTGCAGGTTCGCAAAATCTCAGTCATTTCATCTGCGCAAGTTACCGTGCATTTCAAAGCTGAAACTGCATTATTAATATAGCTAAAGGGCAAGCGGCGATCAAATTGAAGCCCCCCCGCAGCTTGCTGCGGGGAATCTTCGATTGTTAAAGTTTTTTTGATTAATACCATTCGCTCGCTATTCAATTCAACGGTTTCCTGGAGGAGTGCCCTCCTGGGCGGCAGCCACGGCGAACCAGAAAAGAGCGGGGCAGGCCATAACCAGGGCCAGTGAGACGGCCGCAGCGGCGATTCCCAGCGCCGGTACGGCGATTACCCCGAAGGCCACCGCGCCGAGACAGGCGCCGAAATGATCGGCGAAATCCAGTGCCGATGCCGTACGGGCCGCCCGCGGACTGGGTGAGGCGGCGGCATGCAAGGCGGCGGCCCAGGGGAAAAGCGCTCCGCAGCAGTAACCTGCCGCCGCTACCATTAAATAGAACACACTGAGAGAAAGGGCGGTTCCCGCAAGGCGAATCTCCTGCAGAAAATCGAGAAAATAAATTCCACCCGCCGGTAAGATCGCAGCCAGCGAAAGAGCGAACGCCAGTGTCCCGACAACCCTGCCGTCCACTGCATCCGGCGAGGCTTTGCCGGCGCTCTGATAGGAGCCCAGAGCCAGGGCCGCCATGAAAACAGCGGTAATCAGAGCGACCTGGTGGAACAGTGCCCCGAAAACCAGTTGACACAGATAGATCAGCAGTACGGTGGTCCCCATGGCGGTACAACCGGCCACGGCCACACTGAACACCACGGCGAGTCTTATGGCCTGAGCGGATTTTCCCCGGCGATGCGCCAGCAGCCAGGAAAAGGCCAGAAAGACACTGACAACCAGGGCCGGAAACACGATAAATCCGCGGCCTTTCAATGCTGCGGCCGAATCGAACAATACCTCCACCGGTCCGGGACCGGTTTTGATTCGAGGTGTTCCCTGACGTGCCAGCCGGACCCAGAGTCTCAAGTGATGCAGCCAGGCCACCGGTGCGGTGTCCGTATGCGAGACCAGCTCGATGCTCCTGGAATCCAGGGTCCGGCGCATGGGCAGCGTACGGGTGGAATCGTAAAACATCGGCAGCAGATAGCGGGTCAGGCCCGGCACGCGACCCTCTAAGGGTGCTATCCTGGCCATCAGAGTGTCCAGGTTGTCACTGAGCAGCCCTTGTCTGTCTGCGGCGAAAATGTGGCAGTGTGTCTGGGTCAGTGCCAGGCTCAGGTGGTCGAAACAGGTTTTGAGTGAGGCCCATATCGAGGCGGCCTGATCCAGTTGGGCGGGATAGGGTATGTTGGCCCCGACCGGCAGTCTCAGGGCCAGCACGCCGCCGGCCGGGCCGAAAGCCCGGCGGGTCCGCCGGAAAAACTCCGGGGTATAGTAGCGAGCGGAATTCATCAGGGCCGGCCCCTCGAGGTTCAGCAACACCAGGTCCCATCCGGCCTGCCGGGTCAGGAAAACCCGCCCGTCATTTTTCACATAGCTGTAAACCCCGGTCTTAAGCCGGTTCTGCAGATCTTCCGGTAGGTGGTTAATCAGCAGGCGTTCCAGGTCCTGGTCGGGATGAACCGAGACCACCTTTTCAGCCCCAGCCGAAATCCACGCCTGGGCAAGGCCGTAGGCGGAAGGTCCTACCACCAGGATGCGCTTGGGCGAGGGAACCTGACTCAAAAGAATGGACATGAAGGCGGCATCGTTGTAAGGATCGGGAAAGCTCAAAGAAGGCAGACCGTTGTCATAGATCGTAGTCTGACCCTCGAGGCTGGAAACCAGAAGATAGCGATAAAGGGTCCACCGGCGGGCTTCCACCTTTCCCTGAGAACCGAGGCCCTCCCGGCGCAGAGTGTAGAAATGATTTTCCAGCCGCGGAGTCGAGATAATCACCAGGAGAACCACAGGTATGACAAGCGCGGATAAAATCCTGCCGGGCCTGGAGGAAAACACGCCGCAGGAGGCTCCGGCCAACGGCGGCAGGGAGGCAAAAAGACAGATGTTTAGTACCGGGGTGGTTCTTCCGGCAAGAACCAGGGTGAACAAAAGTCCGGAGACCAGGGCTCCTGCCGCCTCGGCGGCCCAGAGGCCGCCGACTGCGCCGGGGGTGCTTTCCCGCTCGAAAAGATAATCCCCGACCGCCATTCGGGCCAGGATGGGAAAGGAGACACCCACCAGAAGCGCAAAAGGGGCACAGGATACCGCGCTCCAGGCAAACAGGGTTTCGAAAGGGATCAGCTCACCGGTGCCGACCTCGAGCCAGTTCCGCGGAGCGCCGGCCAGGAAGATCAGCACCAGTCCCAGCGGCAGGGAGAGCAGCGAGCAGTAAAAGGCGGCTTTGTCCGGCTGTTTGACCTTTCCGGCGAGCAGGCCCCCGGCGGCTGCGCCGAGAGCTATCCAGAAAAGCCAGGCTCCGAGCGCGGCGCTTACCGCCAGCGCTCCACCGGCGGCCGCCTCCATCACCGCACGCAAAAGCTCGGTCTGAACGATCAGGGCGCTTGCCCCGAAGCTTGCCCCCAGAAGATACGCTTTGCTGCGCATGGAGGAAATGTTCTGCATGGCGCGGTCCCGCAATTCGGCTCTGGATGAAAACGGCACCTTAGGTCTAATCGATATTAATCAGCAGCCGGATCTACATTATGGTCCGGAAGTCCACCAAAGGCCTTAGTTCACGATTAAAAGGCACGTTTATTAATATCGTAGCTCGGCACTGGAAATACAAGAGGAAGTGACCGCCATTATTCGACCCGGACTTGACATTGCCCCAAAGATTACCTATAAGTGCTTGTCGGTTTCCGGCGATGGATTCGTACGCCGTGAAGCGAAGACTTTCGGCCACTGTGTGACAAAGGATGAACCAGTTGCTAGACCAATTGAAGACCATAATCCGAGCAGAGACCGGGGCATTGCGCAACCTGCCGGTTATCACCGCGATTTGCTGCTGGGTGGCGGCAGTGATGTTTGTCAAGTATTTCAGCACGCTGATGGATGTTCACACCCAGAATTTTTTCAGGTATTTCGGGGCCAGTCTCTTCCTCATTCTGGTTGTCAATCTGGTATATCCGGGTTGTTTCCGGCGTTACCGTCAAAGGCTTCGGGTTTACCTGATGCTCGGCGCGATGATGACCTCTTTCCAGTTGTGCTGGGTGCATGCCCTTTACCGGGTGGACCCGGCATTTATCTCGCTGTTGTCGAAAGTGAGCACGCCGATGATCACCCTGACCGCTTTCCTTTTTCACCGTGAGGAAAGGATGGTAATCCGTTCCCCGCGCTTTCTGCTGGGTTCATTCATGGGTCTGGCGGGAGTGGCAGGGGTGGTGGCAGGGATTTCAAATTTCGAGGCGGGCCTGCTCGCCTTTCAAAAGACAGGCATTGTTCTGATCGTGGCGGGAGCTCTTATCTGGTCGATCTATGTCAACCTGGTAAAGCATGTGGTGCGGGAAGAAAATCCCCTGATAGCTTTCACTTTTACCTGCATTTCAGCCACAGCGATTCTTTTCCCCATCATGCTGATCTGGGGAGAGCCCTCGGCCTTGATCGGGAGTTCCGCGCAGATAATAGCCCTGGTGATTGTTTCCGGCATCATCGGGCTTGCCGGGGCCAACAGCAGTTACTTCCTTTCGATCAAGCGAATCGGTCTGGCCACCAGCGCCAACCTGGTGCTGGTCAATCCTTTTCTGGCCGCCCTGGTCAGCTACCTGATTTTCGGCGAGAAGCTGACCGCGGTGCAGTGGGTGTTCGGTATCATTCTGCTGGCCGGCTGCGCCCTGGTGATCAGTGTTCGCACAGCCGGTCCGGATGAGGCGGAAAGGCTCTAGGGCAAAATGCTCCGGCGGCCGGGGCCGGTTCCTCCATTTGCCCGATATCAGCGGATTTGGCCGGAAGTCCGAAAGCCGGGGACAACTTTCCGAATCGATAAAATCAGGCCGGTCAGCAAGCTAACGGAACGCTAACACTTTAACCGATTCTGCTAACATTACACCCCTCACTTAAAGAACATTCTTCAATGCTGTGGAAACCATTGTGGATAACTCTGCGAACAAGCTCCCAACCCTATGCAATCTTTAAGATGAGGACGGGTGGTCGAGAATCTCCTCGTTTTTACGGTCCCAGAACATTTTTTTACCTTCCCGGTAACTGCGGGTGGCCATGACCACGGCTACCGAATGGGCGTATCCCGACTCTATGCTGCCGTTGGGAGTTTGACGGCTGCGCATGCAGGCAAGCCAGTTGTCGGTGTGGTATTTCTGGTCATCGTCCTGGTGGATCGGGGGCTTCTCCTCATGCCCGGGAATGGTGACCGGCTCGGGCTCGGGTTTTTTTCCGGAGGAGCGGTCGAAAACGATATTGGAGCCCCAGGCGCTTCTGGTTTCGGGCAGGTACCACCACTGAGGGCTGCCCTCGCCGCCGGGGGAATAGAGCGTTCCCTCGGTGCCGCGTATGACAGTATGGTCGCCATGAGCGTTGCCGTAGCTGGAGCTGTAGCTGTAGAGGACTTCCTTTTTCTGGAATGTCGACAGGCAGGAGAAAGTGTCCGGGTTTTCACGGACATCGTGCCAGGCGAAAATCCCGCCGTTGGAGACAGTGTCATCCGGGATGAAAGTATCCAGGTAGAAATGCGCAAGGCCTGACCCGTGGCTGTACCACTGGTCGGTTATGCCGCCGGAGAAATCCTTGAAAATGCGGAACTCGAAATAGACCCGTGGGTCAAACGGACGCCAGGTCCTGCCCAGCAGCCAGCGCTCCCAGTCGGTGTCCTCTTCGCGGATGGCGGCTATGTCCGGGTCCTTCGGGACGTACCAGCGGGGACCGTTGTAGTTCCAGCTCTGCTCGATCTTGGTGATCTTACCCAGCCTGCCGCTGCGGACTATCTCCAGCACCTTTTGCTGGTAAGGGTCGCTGAGCCACTGCGAGCCCATCTGCACCACCTGACTGCCGGACTTTACCGCATCCCGGGCGAGCTTGGCGTCGGCCAGGGTGTTGGCCATCGGTTTTTCGCAGTAGCAGTCCTTGCCGGCCCGGGCCACTTCTGCCAGGATCCTGGCGTGCTGGTGGTCGCCGGTGGCGATCATCACCGCATCCAGGTCCGCATCGGCCAGCAGGTCCTCGGAGTACTTGAAAGTCTTCGGCCGCCTGCCGAACAGTTTCCTGGCGTGGTCCGCGCCTTTCTCGCGATTGAGCGACCAGATGTCGCAGACACTGTGCAGGTCGAAGTTGGGGTCGGTTTCGGCGGACATTTTCAGCATGTTGCGGTGGCCGAAGGCGCGGTCGCTGCAGCCGATCTGGCCGATGCGGATACGGTCGTTGGCGCCGATTATCCGGCCGTATGAGGCCGCCGTGCCGGTAAGCGCCGCCGCACCGGCCGCGGTTGCCGCCCGGCTGAAAAAATCGCGGCGCGAGAGTTTTTCGCGTCCGGTGGGTTTGCGATTTTCTTTGGGTTGCATGGTCAACCTCCAATCTGATTGGATTTAATAACCGGTTTTTTCAAAATAACTCATCGTTTTGAGTAAGACTGTAAGTACCAAAGATAAAAAACATTTGGTCAGTAAAGAATCAGTGTTTTGCCATCAATTTCTGGTAGATGGCATCGAAATCCTCGGCCTGCAGCAGCATAAGCTGGGCACGGTTGATCTCCTCCACATTGTAAACAACGGCCTTGTTCTCCACCACGGTGCTGAACTTTTCCAGGCGCACCGCCCCGGCCGCGGCCAGCTCCTGAAGGCGCAGGATGGCATCCTTTACCCCATAGTTCAGGCTCGCCACACTATCCTTGACATATTTATCGAAGTCGTAGTGGCTGCGTCCGCTGTCATCGCGCGGCAGGCGGCCGGACTGGTTTTTCAGGAAGAAAAGAATCTCGCGGGCTTTTTCCGAAAGCTGGCAGTACTTGCTGGAAGGTACCGGGAAGCCGGGGATATTGCTCAGCCGCTCGGAGAGAAAATCCACGAAACCGGCGAACTGGTCCGTGTCGGCTATCTGAAAAATGTCAGACTTGGGCTTTTCGCCGGACTCTATCGAAGCCAGGTCCGTGGAGGCCAGCGCCTGGATGGCCTCCTCGATTTTCTCATGGTTAAGGGCCAGCACCCGGCAGATCTCGAGCAACAGATCGCGATAATTGAAAGTGCAGCCACGATCGCGAGGGGTGCCCAGGGTTCCGGCCGACATGTGGATAACCGAACAGATGCTGTAGATCAGCCGTTCCCACAGGCTCAGGGAGCTGACCATCTGGCTGGTGTTTCTCAGCCTCTCGGTCAGGGCGGAGAAAAGCGGACGGACTTCTTTGGGGATCGAGTTGAGAATAATCTGGAAGCGCCGACCGTCGATAACGCTAACCCGGGTGGGCTTGGTTGCCTTGACCGTGGCCGAGCGCGGACTGCCGTCGATCAGCGACATCTCGCCGAAAATACCTCCCGGCCCCAGATTGACCAGCACCACCCTCTGGCCCTCGATGCGCTTGGAAATCTCCACCCCGCCGGAGAGGATGATATAAGCGCTGTCTCCCGGAGTATTCTCGCGCAGAATTATCTCGCCGGCTTCGAACTCCTGACTTCTTGCCTGCTCGGCCATAAATCCCGATCCTTACTGCTGGAAAAAACCCACCTGGTTTTGCTTATTCC
>CAZSTM010000211.1:0-7100 GCA_964609635.1 uncultured Gemmatimonadales bacterium | reverse complement strand
GCAATGTCAGCGATTCTGTGGCAGTGGACTCCCGGGGCCGGTTTTCCTTCTCCACGCTGGTAGCCGGCAGCTACCGTTTCTGGCTCACCAGCCGGGGCAGGCTTTTGTCGGCGGAACTGTCCGGTTTTACCCTTAACAATAACGATCCTCCGGTTGTCGACCTGGGACTGGTGGCGGACCTGTCCGCCGAGTCTAATGGCACTCGCCTGCCGAGCAGCGCAAGCTTCGCCCTGTATCAGAACGTGCCGAATCCGTTCAATCCCTCGACCACTATCTCTTTTAACCTGGACAGGAAGGAAAAGCAGCAAAGGGTATCACTGGAGGTTTTCGATCTGCGCGGGGCCCTGGTGGTCAGGCTTTTCTCGGGGCTGCTCGAAGGTAGCAGCCACAGCTTTATCTGGGACGGCACCGACAGCCGGGGCAGGCCGGTCTCTTCCGGGATTTATCTCTATCGGCTTAAAGCCGGCGCCCGGGTCGCAGTGCGCAAAATGGTCCTGATTAAATAGCCGGCTCCCCGGCCCTTGGCGGTATATCGGATTGCCGGGCGAAAAGACGATGAACCGGTGAGATATTTAACCGGGGCCATGATCAGCGGTCGGTTGTCTTTAACAAAACATTACAAAAGGAGTGGTATAATGTCTCGAGTGTTAATCGCAACCAAGCTGGACCCGGTGGCCAAGGAAATCCTCGAGGAGGCCGGGATCGAGGTCGAGGTCAAGCCCGGGTTGGATGAAGACGCTATGGCGAAGGCACTGGCAGGCTGTGAGGGATTGATCGTGCGCAGCGATAAGGTGACCGCCGCGGTCCTGGACGCAGCCACGGATTTACTGGCCGTGGTGCGGGCCGGTTCCGGGGTCAACACCATCGATGTGGAACATGCCACCGGGCGTAATGTCCAGGTGATGAACACTCCAGGTGCAAACAGTAACTCGGTGGCCGAGCTGGTTTTTTGCTACATGCTGGCAGCCGGGCGTAAACTGGCCTGCGCCGATCGCTCGGTCAAGGAGGGACGCTGGGAGAAAAACAATCTGATGGGCGGCGAACTGCTGGGTAAAACCCTGGGTATAGTAGGTCTGGGCAATATCGGCGGATTGGTGGCGAAAAAGGCCCGGGGCTTCGAAATGAAACTCGTGGGCTATGACCCGCTGGTCTCGGAGGCCCATGCGGCGGAGCTCGGGGTTGAGCTTAAATCCTTGAAAGAGGTTTTCTCCGAGTCTGATTTTATTACCCTTCATGTCCCGCTCAACGATAAAACCCGCTCGATGGTGAACGCCGAACTGCTGGGAAGCATGAAAAAAGGTGCCATGCTGATCAATACCGCCAGGGCCGAGGTGGTCGATCGTCAGGCGCTGCTGGATTTGGAAAAGACCCGCGATGACCTGATTTTCGGTGCCGATATATTCTACGAGGGAGATAAGGAAGGAGAAAAAGCTATCTCCTGTTTCGGCGATCGGCTGGTCGCTACTCCCCACCTGGGTGCAAGCACTTTCGAGGCCAACCGGAGGGCTGCGGCTGCGGCCGCTGAGGGTATGCGGGATTTCCTGATCAAGCGGATGATTAATCACCCGGTCAACAACCTGGAAATACCACCCGATTTAAACCCGCGCTTCCTGGAGCTGACCCACCTGATCGGAGAGATAGCCTATTACAATATCGGAGGTTATCAGCCCCATGAGGTGCGGATTACCTGTTACGGTAAGCTGAACAAGCACCTCGACCTGCTGACCGGTTATCTGCTCAAGGGGCTGATGGATATCTATCATCAGGAGGTTATCTCGCCGCGCGAGGCCGTGGACCGGGCCGCCCAGAGCGGGATTAACGTAGTCAAACGCATCCCCGATGATAACAAGGGCTACGGCGAGTCGATGACCATCGACATCCTCTCCAAGAAAAAAGAATACCGCGAGACCAGCATCCGGGGTACGATTACCCCGGACGGCGAGCTAAAAATCAATCGCATAGATACTTTTGTCAACCTGGACCTGATACCGAACGGGCACATGCTCTTTACCTACCAGCAGGACCGGGTCGGGCTTATCAACGATATCAGCCTGGCCTTGTCCAATGCCGGGCTGAACATTCTGAACATCCGGTTCACCACCGACAATCAAGGCCGCTCGATCGCCGTGCTGCAGACCGAGAAGCGGGTGCCCGAGGAGATATTCGCCCTGATCAGGAGGAAAGTTTCCGACTACAAGGCCTTTTTAATGGAGGTCTGAAACATCGCAGGCAGCTTGAAAAAAACCGCTTTATCAAATCGGGTTCTTGCAACCCGATGCAACCATGGAATGATGAGCTATGAATGATCAAGAGAAGAAATCGCAATCCGGTGATAAGTCAAAAGGCGGGCGCTCTCGTTCATCGCGCCGTCGCCGGGGCGGTCGCCATCGGAATCGGAAGTCCCAGCCGCAGGCAGCCGGCAGAGCGGAGACTAAGAAGCCCCAAAACCAGCAGTCAAAGGCAAACATGATAGTACTGGTTGACGACGATCCGGCCTATGTGGAAATGGAATCCCTGGCCGTGGTCCATTACCTGGCAGGCTGCAACCCCATGGGATTTACCGTACCCAGCCGGGCGCTCAACTATATTACCAACCCGCGCAATGCAAGCCGCATCCGGCTTGTGCTCCTCGATCTGGAGATGCCGCGGGTCGACGGCCACACGGTGCAGGAAATCCTCCAAATCCTCAAGCAGAGTCGTGACATCCCGGTGGCCATTGTCAGCGCGCACAATACCCCTGAAAATATCGAGCGCATTCAAAACCTCGGGGCGGTGGGTTTTCTGCCCAAGGCTTTCACCATGGATGTGTTCGTGCGGTTTGTCAAGGAAGTGCTGCGCAACGGTTATCTCAACAGCTGGCAGTGCGGAGACTGCGGCTGTCTGGTTACCGGAGACCTGGTGGACATGCTGAACATGAGGCCGATAAAATGCACCACCAGCGGCTGCGGTTCTTCGGATATCCGACAGGTGGTCTTCCGCCCGCAGCCGGAGGCCCCTCGATCAGGCTGAAAGCTGTTGGCTGGAGGGTACTAAATAAGAATAGCCTGGTAAGCAAGAACCATTGAGATATTCTAAAAGCCTCCAGCCTCCGGCCTATAATCCTCAGTCGAAAGTCCTGCTGAACCCGCTAAGGATCGCCTCGGCGATTTCCACGGACTGAATGCAGTCCTCGAGGTCGGGATGAGGCTCGAGGCCTTTGTCCAGACATTCCAGGAAGTGGGCGCCCTCCCCGAGGAACCCGGCAGCCTCGACAGGCTCATTAAAGCAGGAGGGAAGGCTGCGGTTGTCCTGGACGAAATGATTATCGTGCCCGGCGAAAAAAACGATCCGGCCGGGATAGTCAACGGTCCACTCGAGCGGGGTCTCCAGCATCAGGCTGTACCCGTGCCCGTGGACAGCATATCGTTCGAGGTTCATTCCCGCCTCCGGCATGACAGTGAGCCGGCCCAGTGCTCCCGAGCGGAATTTAAACCCCACCAGATAGGAGTGTTCCCGGTTGCCTTGCATCCGGCGCTTTTCCACCTCGAGTTCCACCACGTCTCCCATCAGGTAACGCATCACATCCACCGCATGGACCGCGGTCGAATAAGCGAAATCGGGATCGGTTCGCTGGTGGCGCAGCATTTGTGCCTCTATTAACTGCGCGGGCTCAGCGCGGCCCTCGACAATCTCTTTGGTCCGCCGTACCAGAGGCATGAACCTCCTGTTCAAAGCCACCAGGCAGGGTACTTTGCAAGAGCGAGCTGTCTCGAGCAGCTCTCTGGTTTCCGCGCTGTTTTTCCCCGGCGGCTTCTCGATCAGGCAGGGAATATCCCGGCGGATGAAACCGGCGGCCGCCTCTTTGATATGGCCCGGGTCGATAAGGATGTAGGCGCCGTCGATCTTCTCCTGGTCGAGCAGGCTGTCGATATCCGTGTAGCTGGCGGCGAAACCGAAATCAGCGGCCGCTTCCCGGGCACGCCCGCCGGCTATATCGCAGAGGGCGGCCAGCTCGAGCCAAGGATTTTTTTCTTTTAGCTTGACCAGGGCGGGGCAGTGATAGCTCCTGCTGATATACCCGGCGCCGACCACCGCAATACGTTTTTTCTTCAAAGCTGCTCCCGGGTTACAGGATGATGGGTCTAAAAGTGCGGGCCTAGCGGCTGTTGCACTTGACAAAGTAACTGATCGAACGGTTGTAGGTGCGCTCCTGTTGATCGGTGAAATAACAGGCCGGCAGCTCGCCCAGACGTTTGTGGTAAGCGATACATTCGCAACAGTTTCCCTTACGGGAGCAGGGCTCGTAGGTGCAGTTGCAGCGTTCGAGGTTGTTTTGCAGGCTGGCGCAGTCCATGTAAGTCTCCGGTTGAATGGTTTGTTCGACTTTTGTAATTTGGCTTTTTAGTGAACTATGAAACGGAAATCGGCAAGCTGGTCATTATGAGCCGCCGGCTCACCGATGAAAATCTCTTGTGAATATAATCCTGCGGGCAAGTCATGCATCATCTCTGATTCTGACTCCTGACTCCTGTATTCTGACTCCTTGAATATTAAAATAGCCGTTGAATCCCGATTTGGCAAGCAGCCGCAAGTTAGAAGAAAAATGCTTTTGATCATTCTCTTGCGCTTAGCTTTGGTTGGCGGTAAATTCGCTCTACCGCACCGCCGTCACCCTGCAGGCCGGTCGGCGTAGATTTAACCAACAAATCCGGAAGGAGCCTTACTTGCAGAATCTTCGTTTGGGTGACTGGGTGATGATCCTGGTCTACGGCGCGACAATGATCTTTATCGGGGTCTACTGCCTCAGGTTTGCCCGGAAGGGGATCAATTACTTTGCCGGCGGGCGGCGGATTCCCTGGTGGGTTTCCGGGATCAGCAGCTGGATGAGCGCTTTCAGCGCCTATGTTTTCGTAGGTCTGGCCTCGGTGGTTTACCGGGTAGGGATAGCTCCGCTGTTTCACATTATGTTCAGCATAGCGTTCGCCTGGTTTGTGGGGGCCTTTCTCTGGGCCGCGCGCTGGCGCAAGACCGGAATTATCACCGTTCCGGAATTTATGGAGCAGCGCTTTAACCTCGCTACCCGACAGGTTTTCGCCTGGGTGGTGACCCCGTTCCGCATCATGGATGACGGGGTGAAGTGTTACGCCACCGCTTTGATTATCGCTACCGTGTTCGGCATTCCCTACTGGTACAGCATCCTGGGTTTGAGCCTGATCACCATCGCTTACACCATGATGGGCGGGCTCTGGGCCGTGATGATTACCGATATCGTGCAGTTCGTCATCCTGATCGTGGTGGTCTTTGTGGTGCTGCCGATAGGACTGGATAAAATCGGCTGGCTCTCCGCTCCCGGTTTCAGCGCGCCCGATGGGTTCTACAAGATTTTCCACGCTTTCGAAACCTACGAGGGCGAGTTCACCATCTGGTTCTTTGTCGCCATGTGGGTGATGACTCCACTTTTGTATAACGGCAGCTTCTCTCTGGTCCAGCGCTATACCACCGTGCCTACCCCGCGCGATGCCGTTAAAAGCGCCTGGCTCTCTATGTCGCTGAGCCTGATATTCTTCCCCTTCATGATCGGCCCGCCGATAATCAGCCGTCTGTTTTACGGCGACGCCTTGATGGGCAGTACCACACTGATGGAGACCAGCTATATTAAGCTCTGTCTGGATCTCTTGCCGGTAGGAATGATCGGGGTGGTGGTTGTCGCGCTGATGGCGGCCACCATGAGCTCTCTGGCCGGGGACTTCAATATCTATGGAGCGGTCCTGACCAACGATCTCTACCACCGCTTGATTAACCGCCGCGCCGGACAGCAGCGGCTGGCCGTGGTGGGCAAGTTCAACACTTTTCTGGTCGGCGGACTGGCCATGGGAATGGCTTTATTGATTCCGCTAATGGGCGGGGCGTTCAAGGTAATGATGAATATCCTCGGGATGATCGGCGGACCCACAACCATCCCCATCCTGCTAGGCCTGTGGATCCGCAGGTCCGGCCCCGGAGCCGCGATCGCCGCTTGTGTCAGCGGTGTAGTTTTCGGCGGGGTTACCAGATTCATTTTGCATTGGCCCTATGCGCCTTTCGTCTTAGGCAACATAGCGGTTACCACGGTGGTCTTCCTGGGCTGGGGATTTCTGCTCCCGGTAACCGGTGCGCTCAAGGAGAAAGTCGATGCCCTGTTTGACCGGGTTCTCGGCGCCAAAACCGCTCCCGGCTTGACGAAACATCCCGAACCCGCTGTTTCTGACCGGGATACCGAGGAAGAGAAAGCGCCCTCGCCCTATACCATTGTCGGCTACATCCTGGCCGTAATCGGCCTGACCCTCGGCTTGATCGGTTTTACCGGTGGAACGGGCGAGGCGATGCTGATCGACAGCATCGTGGCGGCCGTGCTGATAGTTCTGGGAGGCTCGATGATCCTGAAAGGAAGGCGGACGGTTGTCGGCAGCTGAGTATCGGGCTTGAACCGGGAAATGGTTTGTCAATAAAAAAATTTCTTTTCTCAGTGGAAAACGCTCCGGTTCGCCGTTTAAGCGGCGCCATATAATATATAAGAACCATATAAGTTGATTCCTCGTATCTTTAAGCTTTATTTCTCCGGTTTAACAAACGAGATGTCGAAAGATGCTTCTTTGCAGGCTGTGGATTCACGGCTCCGAAGCCGGGAGTGCAACAAAAAAAATTATTTTTTGAGCATACTTTGGCTTGACATGATTTGTTTTTTATAGTACAATGAGAATACCGAAATATTATATCTGGTTTTCCCTCCCGTTTAATCAAGCGGTATTTGCCGAATTCTGATTACGCCCCCTCAGGTGTACGATGTTAAAATTTTTGTCTTTTATAGCAATACCATTGCCCCTTCCCAAGCATTTTCTTGCTTCCACTTTAATCCATTCAACTATTCGACAGGAGGTGAATATAGGTTAATCTATTAGTTTTTTTCTATTTTCCCAGATCCTTAAAACCTGACCTAAAATGGAGGAGTTTTAATGGATTATAAAAAATCTATAGCTTTTCTTTTCTCCCTTTTGTTGGCCGCAAATGTCTCGCTGTTTGCCCAGGATCTGCCTACGGCGACGGCGGAGTTGACGGATAATTTTGCGGACGGTGATTTCACC
>CAZSTM010000210.1:0-7116 GCA_964609635.1 uncultured Gemmatimonadales bacterium | reverse complement strand
AGGTTCTTCAAGTCTGAGATTAATCTATATTTTATACTTCAGGCCAAATGCAATACGCCTGGGGGCAAGATACTATATTTCTAATCGGCTTATGCCCCTGAAACTTTAAAAAATAATTACTTTCAGCGGCCAATTAAACCCTTCTCCCGCAGATTACCGTCTCATTTGCAGGCAGGATTTCCTTTTTCTTAAAAATCCGGGAATTTTTTACCATATATATGGCTTTTTTTGTTGTTGGTATCCTTACTTTAATCGTAGCATCCTGCACCGCACAAGTCAATCGACCGTAACAGGACGCATCCTATCGGTTCTCCGGGGTTTGAAGACGCTCTTTTCCCGGTGAAAAATCACACTTGGCCTTGTTAAGTAAAATCGGCACTCCCGGCCCAAACTTTAATTAAAAACACCGCCGGAAACACCGTTGGGGACCCGGGGAGGCAGCCGTGGCTCAATCGGTTAGCAGAAACAGGATGGTAATGATCTGCCAGGTACCCACCAGCAGAAAAACAACGGATATCCATAAATCAACGAACTGTTCCGGGGTGATGAGCCACTCCACTTCTTTTTCTTCAAAGAGGGCGTAATCTGACGGTGGCTCCTCGAACTCGCCGGTTTCTTGCATTAAGTCGGTTTCCTCTCCGATCACCTCAATCATGGTATTCCCCTTCACGAGAAAAGTCTCGGCTGATTGTCATATATATTGAATAATATCCTTTTTAAATATAACCTTGATCGCCTTATCCTTCAACCTGAAAACCGCTTCTACAGCGGCCACCGGTTGGATTCTCTAAGGAATCCGAATCAGTTTTTCTGATTTGATACCACATACCCGCGGATAACCCGTTTTTGGGCCACGGGAGGGCTGCGCCTGGGCTTTCCCGGTGCACTCCGCTGACGGCTTTGCCAGCGCACGAACTGGAACACCTGAACGCAGAGAATGCCCATCAACAGGAACAGCAATGCGATAATCAGAGATTTTTCACGATGAAAAAAAGGAAGCGGCGTCATAAAATTCAACACCACCAACAACAGGCTCAACCCGAAACAGATTATCGACACCATAACCAGGATCAGTTGGGTAATATCCTCTATGGATAGAGTCGTCGAATTTCGGCGAACCCACCGGTGGAGTTTCCTGCCCAGGATAAATGCCAGGTAAAAGATGGAGGGCGTGCAGCACACCGCTGCAAGAAGCAGGATCTTGTGTCCCATGAGAAATCCCTTTCTCTAAAATCATCCTTGATAAACTATAACCACAGCCCTTGACCGCTGCAAAAAAGATATCCAGGAGGGTAAGTATCGGTTTAAGTGCGGTCCGGAGCTTGAGCGGCCTCGCCCTTGGCGAGGCCTTATAATGCCGGCTTGTATCCAAACCGGTTGATACGGAGTTACTGCTTGTTCTGGTTTCTTCACCTAACTGACAAAACTAGCTTCCAATTGACTTTATCGGAAAAGCTCGGGGAAGGCTTTAATTTTTCATTGCGCCGACCGGGCGGAGCAGTTCAAGGGCCGGCTGCCTGAGCCCGTC
Organism: uncultured Gemmatimonadales bacterium; assembly: GCA_964609635.1. Taxonomy (GTDB): domain Bacteria; phylum Gemmatimonadota; class Glassbacteria; order GWA2-58-10; family GWA2-58-10; genus JAFGTO01. The sequence goes on along the minus strand of CAZSTM010000210.1, from coordinate 5,588 downwards.
GAACGGCATATTCCGGCACCTCGACACCCCTGTCAGCCAGGGCGCCTAATCGGCGGTAGTAGACTCCGGCCCGGCTTTCCTGTCCCATTCGCCAGAGGGCATCGGCCGCCCCCAGGAGTGCTCCGGTGTTGGTGGAATCGACGGCGAGAACACCACGGTAAGCTTCGAAAGCCTCATTATCTAGTCCGAGCTCCAGCAAGACCTTACCCCGACCTGATTCCACATCCACGGAAAAGCCCTCCAGCGAACGGGCCCGGGTATAGTATTCGAGGGCGGCTTGCGGATTTTTCAGCTTGACTGCCAGGTTGCCGAGGTTAAACCAGGCATCCGCATAATCCGGCTCGAGCTCCACGGCGCGCCGGTATTCAACCCCGGCCGCCTCCAGAGAGTCCATTGCTTCGAGCACCACGCCTACATTGTTATGCGCAATGGCCACGGGCTTTCCGGCGTTGTAGAGTAAAAAGCGAAAAACTCTCAGCGCTTCGCTCAGTCTCCCAGTGCGATAGTATCCGGCGGCCACTCGTTCCAACTGCACCGGATTCAAGCGTTCCAACGGCAGCCCGGCGTATAGATCCAAAGCCTGTCGCAGGTTGCCTAGTCCGAATTGCATATCCGCCGCCGCCGATATCACACCGACACTGTCTTCTCCAGCTGCGAGGGCCTGTTCCAAGGTCCGGGCGGCCGGTCCGTATTCTCCGGAGGCAACCTGGATTTCCGCCAGAAAAGCCCCCATACCCGCCGAAGGGGACGATAACGGTACGGCTTCGGCTACCACTTCCTCAGCCTGCCGGGTATAGCCGTTTTGCAGCAGCTTATTGGCACAATTCTTTACTTCTTCCGGCATATTTTTAAGCCTCTTGCCTCGTCCGACCCATACCTCCGCGGCCTGATCCATCCGTCCCAGCCGCGTATAAACCGCAGCCAGCATATGTTCTTCCCGTGTATTCCTGTCATAGAGCTCAAGCACTCGTAGGTAGTATGACTCGGCGGAAGCTGAATCGCCCAGCTCATCCAGAATGCTCGCTATATGGTAGGTGGTCATCAAATGCTCAAGATTCAATTTCTTCTTGCTGATTAAATTCGCATTGAGAAAAGAGTTCAGCGCCGCCTCGGGATATCCTTCCTTGCGCAGCGCAGTTCCCAGGGCGTAGTGATTGAACTGGAAATTCGGATAAGTGCGGACCGCTGAGCTCCACAAGGAAATACTGTCTTTCCAGGCCCGACAGCGCACTGTGGAAATAAGGGTCAAAAAGAGCAGGAAGCAGATACCGCCGAGCGCAAACCACCGTCTGGACCGGGTATTTGCGCGCAGTGAATTCCAGAGGTCGGACAGCAAAACAATTCCCACAAAAATGAAACCCAGGGACGAGAGGTAAAGGTATCTGTCCGCCATGAAAATGCTGATAGGAAAAATCCCGGAGACAGGCAGCAAATTGAGCAGAAAAAAGAGGATGCCAAAGGCAATCTCCTTTCTTCCTTTAACCAAAGAGTAGATCAGGGCCACGAAAAGTCCCAGGTCCACTAAAAGATAGAAAGCGAGCTTGTAGTTGTATTCACCGAAGAAATAGGGCGGAGGATAGCTGTTGCACAGGTTGACCGGCAGCAGCAATATTTTGATATATTTGGCCAGCACAGTAGCCAGGCTCAGCGAGTGAATGCGCAGGCTGCCATGCAGAAGTCCGGTAAAGGCTGTAGTGAAAAAAACATAAAACACCGCTCCTGCGCCTACCAGCGCCAGAAACGGAACTGTTCTCAAGGCCAGGAGTTTCCAGTTCAAGCTTTGCCGGCGGTATAGAATCTCGAAAGCGACGACTACCAGCGGCAGCGCGGCCACACTGGGCTTGGAGAGCATTCCAAGGGCTAAAAACACCCAGCTTAATAAATAATATTGAAAAGAAAACTCCCTTTCCCAGCTTTTCAGGTAACTCAGCAGCGCTGCAAAATAGAACAGACCGGCCAGCATCTCTTTGTTTGAAATCATCCAGGCCACCGATTCGACATGGAGCGGGTGGACAGCGAACCAGGCGGTGCCCGCCCACGACCAGAAAGCCAGGTAACGTTTGTCCTCGAATCCCCTGGAAAAGCGGAATAGCTTTCTCAGCAGCAGGAAAACCACCCCGAGATTGGCCAGATAAAACAGCAGATTGAACAGGTGGTAGCCCCAAGGCTCTGTGCCTGTAAAACGGTGGACCACGGCAAAGGCAAGGTGTCTCAGCGGCTGGAAGGTTCCCAGGCCGGTGAAAGAAAACATCCTTTGCAGCCCCACCCAGGAAAGCTCGCGGATTTCGATCCATCTTTTGCTCAGTATCAGGACATCATCGTAGTTGACATAATCGAACCATAGGCTTTGACCGTAGATGGCAATCACCGCTAATACCACGGCAACACCCGGCCAAAACCCCGGTTGACTGAGGCGAGACCGGCCCGTTCGAGTTATTTTATTTTCTGTCTTATCCATACTAAGCCATTTCACGCTGTTGTCTTAAGGTGATAATCAGATCCCTGAAAATCCGGTCCGAGCCCGGTTTCACGGCTGCGCCGGCTCCAGCGCTTTCAGCCGTCTGAAACAGCGCTCCGCGGAAGCCTGGTCTCCCAGGTCCCGGAAGGCATTGCCCAGGGCCTCGATTACCGCCCTGTCCCGGCCTCCGGCAAGAGAGTCAGCCCGCAGGTAGCAGCTGATCGCCGCAGCCGGATTCCCGGTCAGGCGCATGAGATTCCCCCGGTTGAAAAACGCATCGATGTAAGCCGAATCCAGCTCGACGGCCTTGAGGTAGAGCGAGTCCGCTGCGGCATATCTGCCCATTTGTTCACAGACAACACCTGCGTTATTATATCCCCTGGCCAGGCGTGGCTGTCGCCGTGTCATTTCCAGGAAACATTCGAGGGCTTGTTCCAGGGCTCCCTGCTCATGGTAGTGCGCCCCCATGAATTCGAGTCCGCTCAGGTCCAGCAGGCGCATATCATAACGCGAGTAAATTTCGGCCGCCTCCAGGCGTCTCCCCAACCGCACGCAAAGCTCCGCCAGTAACAGCTGCGCCTCCTGGTTTTCCGGCTCGGCTCCGGCCCAGCCGGCAGCCAATTCCCTTGCCGGCTCGAGCTCGTTCCGCCACACGAACAGCCGGGCCAGCATCTCCACCAACTCGTAGTCTCCGGGAGCCAGACGTTTTCCCAGTTCGAGCAGACGGATGGCTGCCGGTTCATCTCCTTTGTCCACCATGATCCTCGCCGCCCCTTTGAGAGCCTCGATATTCGGTCGGCCCACCTCGAGCAAAGGCCGATAGGTCTCGAGAGCCAGCTTATTTTCTCCGAGTCGGAGATAGCTGTGCCCCAGGGAGACGCGGGCGAGGATCAAATCCGGGTAAATCGAAAGAGTCCGTCTCCAGGCTGCGGGACCGTCACTCCAAAACCCAACCTGCCGGTAGCTGAGAGCCGCCAGGCACACCAGGACGAGCAGCATCAGCGGCCTGATCAGAGCCCTCAACCTCCCTCCGGCCGCGCCGTAAAGATAAATTCCGGCATAACCCGCCAGGCCACTGAAACCCATCGAGGCCAGGTAGTAGTAACGATCCGCCCGCTCTATCCGGATGGGAACCAGGTTCAGGTTCGGCAGCAGGGCCACCAGCGCCCAGCAAGCAAAAAAAGCATAGGGCTTTTTCTCGTGGTAGCTAAAGATTACCCAGAACAGAATAAGCAAGGCGGCCAAGAGGTAAAGAAAAAAGCGCAGATCGATGGATTCTGCGAAACCGAAGCCAGGATAGCGTAGGCAGAGGTTCACCGGCAGGAGGAGCTTGACCGCCGAGAAGCTCAAGGCACCCGCTATCTTGCCTGTCTGGGTAAGCGGAGCCTCCAGACCTGCCACCGCTCCGACCCGGGCAGTGGTAAAAATGAAATAAAACGCCCCGGCCAGGGCCGGCAGGAAATAAAGCGAGTACACTGCGATCAGTTTTGAACGGCAGCCGGGTTTGAAAAGAGCGGGCCTGAAAATCCTGTCATATAAGGGCGGAACCAGCGCCAGGCCGACCGCCGAGGGTTTGGAACCCAGAGCCAGAGCATAGAGCACCAGCGAAAAAACCAGCTCGCGCCTGCCGGTTTCCGGCGAACGCATGTAAAAATAGAAAGAACCCAGATAAAAGAACCCTGCCAGGGCATCCTTCTGCCCCAGCACCCAGGCGGTCACTTCCACGTGCCCGGGATGAAAGGCGAAAAAAGCTGCGGCCAGAAGCGCCCCCCATTCCCCGGCTTCCGGTCCTCCCGGGAGTCGACCCCGGCCACGCAGCAGGCGGACTATGACATAGAATAACAGCACAGTGCCCAAGTACAGCGCCAGCGAGACCAGGTGGTAGGGCCACCAGGTATCCGGGCCGGACACCCTGGCCAGCAGGGTGGAAGTCAATTCACGAACCGGCTGGTAGGTCGCCCGAGAATTGGGGGTCAGGATACGGACCAGCTCCTGCAGGTCGAGCCGGGTATACCTTTGTTGGGCCTTGCGGGAAAGAGCGTCATCCCAGTTCACGGTACCGTAATCCAGCGAACGGCCGTAAATAAGCACGGTCACCGCAAGTATCAGAACCAGGGAAAGACGATATAGATTTTTATGCTTCACTCCAGCTCCCATGATAATTCATAAGCCGGTCATCTATCTGTTGTCAAGCCGCTCGATAATTAATCTCAACAACTTTGTGCCTTTGTAAATCCCCCTTTAATCTAGTCTTAGGGAATCGAGCGCCATTCTGGCCTGCCGGGCCATGGGTCGGTATTTCGGGTCATCGCCGCATAAATCCAGTGCCAGCCGCAACTGTTCTGCGGCCTGGGGCGACCGGTCGAGTTTCATATAGAGCAGTCCGAGGTTGACTCGGGCCTGGATGTAACCCGGGTCCTCCCGGAGGGCATCTTTAAGCGCTTGTTCGGCCTCGACGAAATCGCCGGTCTCTACCAGGGCTCTGCCCAGGTTGTTCAGCAGTTGTGTCCGGTCGATCCGGGTGAGTTTCAAGGCCTTGCGGTAGGCCTCCGAGGCCCTTCGAGGCTTGCCCGCCCGCTGGGCGGCGGCACCGAGCAGTACCATGGTCTCCGGGTTGTCCGGCTCCATTTCTTCGGCGGTCTCCAGTGAAAACAGGGCCTCCTCCGGCCTGGCGCCCAGAATCTGCAGGTTGCCCAGCATACGCCAGCATTCGGCGCTGAATGCCGCCTGCTCCACCCCCCGGCTCATCAGTTTAACCGCGAGTTCCACCTTTTCCAGAGGCTCGAGCCGGCGGCCGATGGAGAGCCACGCCTCGGTGCTCATCCATTCCGGATAAAGGTCCACGGCAATTTCCAGATCGGCCAACGCGCGCTCTGTCCGGCCGAGGGCAAACAGCAACTGGGCCCTGTTGTAATAGCCTGTCCGCCTCGCTTTGCGCCCCAGGACCAGGGCTTTGTCGAAAGCCGCCAGGGCCAGGGAGTCGCGCCCCAGGTGCGTGTAACTGATCCCCAGATTAACCCATACCTCGCTCCGTTCGGGATCGAGTTCGCGGGCACGTTCGAGCATGTCGAGCGCATATTTCTCCTGTCCGCTGGTGCGCAGACAAACTCCTAAATTATTATACGCATGA
>CAZSTM010000209.1:0-7150 GCA_964609635.1 uncultured Gemmatimonadales bacterium | reverse complement strand
CGGTACTCAGTGTCAAAGACCCCGAACACGAGTTCGTTCACCCCTGAGTTCGCATCCCACGGTACCGTTAAAACAGGTCTATCGATTTACCAATATATTGATTTTTGGAAGGGACGGTCGGTGGCCCAGGCTTGGGGTTTCGTGTTGTTAATCGCAAAAATTCCTATACAGTTTTCAAAAATGTCGTAACAGTTTGTAATTTAGCAATATATGTGTTTTACTTCAAGCTTTTTGAGAGGTAATGCCTTGCGGTATTTGCCATACAAAAGATCTTAACACAGTTCCTTATAAGCCCTGGTTAGGCGGCCTGCTTCAGATAGTCGCTATTCAATATTTGAAGGATTCCAACACAATGAATATCCAAAAGCAAAGCAATAGAACTACAATTCGCAATCTGGCTATTTTCATCATAGTTGTATTTGCGATTGGGTGGATTGGGCGGGGATTGGATGTGCTGATGGATAACCCGGCTTCAGAAGGCCTTGGTATACTCTTGTGGATTATTACGCCACTTGGAGCTTCCTTGATACTGCGGGCATTTGCCGGGGATGGCTGGAAGGATTTTGGAATCAAGCCAAACTTCAAAGGGAATGCATCGTGGTACGTTATCGCACTTCTCGTCTATCCTGTGTTGACGGCACTTGTCTTGATAATCGGCAGTGGCTTAGGTTTAATCACATTTCCTAATTTCTCACTGAACACACTTGGGCTGGTATTCCAAGCTTTCGCGCTGGGCATCCTGCCGCAGTTCGTAAAAAATATTTTTGAAGAGGCTGCCTGGCGCGGGTATCTCGCTCCAAAAGTGTATTCCCTTCCTCTGAATGATTTCGTGGGGCACTTGATCGTCGGACTCGTTTGGGGGGCGTGGCACATTCCATACTATCTGTTTTTTCTGGATCGAGCTGTTCTCCAAAACTTCACTACGTTAAACTTGGCGGCGTTCATTCCCGTGTCGATCGTTGTGATGATCTCTTGGGCAATGGTGTATGGTGAGATTCGCCTTTTAACTAATTCGATCTGGCCGGCAGTTCTTATGCACATGGTGGAAGACGCCTTTCTCAACCAACTATTTACAGAGCACCATATCCAGATCATACCGGGGACGGACTGGCTGGTTTCGCCGATGAATGGACTTATCAGCATCTTCTTCTTCATAGCGTTAGGAGTTGGTTTGCGCCAATTGAGAAAGAGAAAAATGTCAGTTGCCTGAAAAGACGACCTTGGTAGCGTCTGTCTTAGGAGCTGCCTAACAATTGGCTGCACTTGACTGAACCGCCGTGCTTTAATTGAAATTTTGTGAAATATTTAATGCTATGTGCCTTATATCAGTTTTAGTGTATGTGGTTCAGCAAGTGAGCCAAAACGTTAGGCAGTAAAAAAGCAGGCTGGAATAACGATTATCAATTTTTATATGGAGAATGTTGGATAAAAAGTTTTGACTCCCGCGAGCGAATCATAATCATCTCTACCAGGAGCCTGTCAGATGAGTCGCTGCTTACCTTTTCTGGTTATTTGTTTGTTGACTTCATGCATCAAAAAAACCGTCGAAATCGAAGTCTTTCCCGCGCCGGCCGAAGCGAAAATCACCCGGTTCGATACCGGGTACCGAAAAGAAAGCCATATCTGGAACGAAATCGAGGGTGTGGTGCGCCTGGCCGCCGCCGGCGGCGAGCATGCCTTTTTCCAGGTGGTGGTGGCGGTCCACGACAGGGACTTACCCGGGCTTGCGGTTCAAGCCGGGGCTTTTACCGCCGGGGAAGCCCGCCTGCCCGCAGACCGGGTGCGGGTTTACCTGTGCCCGCTGGTCAAGGTCTACGCACCCAGCACCGAACACGGCAAGGCCGGCTGGTACCCCGATCCGCTGGTAATCTTCTCCAACCCGGTAGATATCGTACCCTACCGCTGGGAGCGGCATCACAACCAGACGTTCTGGATCGAATTCGAGGTGCCGCGGGGGCAGAAGGCAGGTATTTACCAGGGAGAAGTCACTGTCAGAGCAACCGAGGGGAAACTGGCCTCGTTTAAGGTCGAACTCGAGGTAAGAGATTTCGACCTGCCGGAAATCTTCCATCAGTACGCCATGTTCAACTGCTCGCGGGGAGGGCTGCGCAGCTACTACGACGACCGGGTCCTGGCCGGTCGCGAGCTGGACGACGTGCTGGGGGCCTACTTCGATTTCCTGCTGGAGCGCGGCATCCAGCCCTGGTTCAATCCGCTGATCCAGCCGAGTTGGGAGGAGAAAGACGACGGACTGGTATTGAGCTGGCCGAACGATAAGTGGGAGCAGCATTTGCTCGGCCACCCCGCTTACCGGCGGGTGACTTTTCCGGCGGTGCCCCGTGCTCTCGAGAGACGGGCCGGTCACGGAGAAATCCCGCCCGACATCAAAGCCAAAGTGCGCGACTGGATAAAAGGCATTACCGATCATTACGCGGAAAAAGACTGGGAGGACAAGCTCACCTTTGTCGGGCCGGTGGACGAGCCCAATTCGCTGGAAGAGTACCAGGAAACGCTCCGTTGGGGTGAGCTGGTAAAGAGTGTAGGCTCAGGGATCAGCTTCCAGGTGACCGAACAACCGCTGCCTTCGAATCCCGACTGGCCCTCGCTGGCAACGGTTACCACAGACTGGGTGGTCCACGGCTCCGCGCTGGAAGGCAACCGGGCCGAACTGCTTCGTCAGCTCGAGGCCGGCAACAACGCCTGTTGGTACATCTCCTGCGACCAGACCTGGCCCATGGCTAATTACTTCATCGATGAGCCGGGAATAGATGCCCGGGCCGTGCCCTGGATCACCTATAACTACCGCCTGGAGGGTATGCTCTACTGGGCGGTGAATTTCTGGACCGAAGTGAAAAGCCCCTGGCGCGACCCCGTGACCTGGAAACGCTCCGAGTGCAATGCACCGCTGGCGGGCGAGGGGTCGCTGCTCTATCCCGGCGAAGAGATCGAATCCTACTGCGGACAGGAAAACCTCAAGGGGCCGGTCAGCTCGATCCGTCTCGAAATGCTGCGCAAAGGCATGGAAGACGTGGAGTACATCTACATGCTCGCCGACAGGGGGATGGAAGCCGAAGCCATGCGCCTGTGCATGGAACTGGTGAAAAGCGCCTCTAAGTTCAGCCGTGACCCGGCCGAATACGAAAAGGTCAAGCAGGAAGCCGCCAGGCTCCTGGCCGGAAATAAATAGATTGGATTTCATCGTAAGTGGGCGGATCGCAAGACCGTTAGCTATCCGTTAATCTTGTGCTGATTCTTTACGATCAACTTTAGCCGGGGGTTTTAACTTTGAAAATTAGCAAGAAAGACGCACTGGAATATCACAGCCGGGGTCGGGCCGGCAAGATCCAGGTCGTACCGAGCAAGCCCTGCTCCAGCCAGCGGGACCTGTCCCTGGCCTATACGCCGGGCGTGGCGATACCCTGCCGGGAGATCGAACGCAACCCGGATGACTCTTTCCTTTACACCAGCCGTGCCAACCTGGTGGCGGTTGTCAGTAACGGTACGGCGGTGCTGGGATTGGGCTCCATCGGGGCGTCGGCCGCCAAGCCGGTTATGGAAGGAAAGGGTGTGCTGTTCAAGCGGTTCGCCGATATAGATGTTTTCGACCTGGAAGTCGAAACAAAAGACCCTGATGAGCTGATCCGGACGGTCAAGCTGCTCGAACCGACTTTCGGAGGGATTAACCTGGAGGATATCAAGGCCCCGGAGTGTTTCTACGTAGAGGAAAAGCTGACCGAGATTTGCAGCATCCCCGTATTTCACGATGACCAGCACGGTACCGCGATTATTGCAGGCGCGGCTTTGATCAACGCGCTCAGGCTTGTGCGAAAGAAGATGAGCCAGGTGCGTATGGTAATCTGCGGTGCCGGAGCAGCGGGCATCGCCTGCGCGGAGTTGCTGTTGAAAATGGGTGCCAAGAAGAAATTTATCATGCTCTGCGACAGCAGGGGAGTGGTATACCAGGGGCGTAAGGCGGGTATGAATCCCTATAAACAGCGTCACGCCGTAAAGACCGACTGCCGAACCCTGGCAGATGCCATGAACGGAGCCGATGTGTTCATAGGAGTTTCAGACAAGGACCTGGTTACCGACAAGATGGCCCTGTCCATGGCAGAGCGCCCGATAATTTTCGCCCTGGCCAATCCCGACCCGGAGATCGCTTACGACCGGGCCAAACGTATTCGCCCGGACTCGATTGTAGCCACCGGCCGCTCCGATTTCCCGAACCAGGTGAACAATGTCCTGGGCTTCCCTTTCATCTTCCGCGGCGCCCTGGATGTGCGGGCCCGTTCGATTAACGATCAAATGAAACTGGCCGCGGTGGAGGCCCTGGCCGAGCTGGCCCGCGAGGATGTGCCGGACCAGGTACGCCGTGCCTATGGTGTAGAGCAGTTGCGGTTCGGGCCGGAATATATCATCCCCAAGCCCTTCGACCCGCGGGTCCTTTTGCGGGTGGCCCCGGCCGTGGCTGCGGCCGCCATGGCCAGCGGTGAGGCACGTGTCAGTCTGAAAATACCCGAATACGTGCAGCATCTGGAAAGCACTCTCGGCCTTTCGCGACAGGTGGTACGCGTGATAATCTCCAAGGCCCAGGCGGAACCCAAGCGCATCGTACTGCCCGAGTCGCACCAGGATAAGATCTTGCGGGCCTCCCATATTGTGCTGGATGAGGGTATGGCCAGGCCGGTGCTGCTGGGGGAGCACAAGGTCATCAGGGAACAGGCCGCGAAACTGGACATTGACCTGAAAGGCGCCCTGATAGTGAATCCCGCCACTTACGGCAGACGGAGGGCCTATCTCAAGCGGCTGATCGAGATGCGCTGGCGGGATGGAGTTACGCCCTTCGAGGCGAAAACTCTGTTGGCAGACCCCAATTATTTCGCCGCCATGATGGTGGAGATGGGGGATGCGGACGGGCTGGTGGCCGGGCTGACTCAGCATTACCCGGACACCATTCGACCCGCCTTACAGATTATCCGCATGCGGCCCGGTATCAGCCGGGTAAGCGGTCTCTACCTGGTGCTCACCGACCGGCAGGCCTTCTTTTTCGCCGATACCACGGTAAATATCAATCCGAGCGCGGAGGAACTGGCCGAGGTGGCTGTCTGTGCCGCGGAAACCGCCCACCGTTATGGTTTCGAGCCTAAAGTGGCCATGCTTTCCTTTTCCAATTTCGGCAGCAACAAACATCCACTGGCACGCAAAGTTCGCCGGGCCACCGAGCTCGCTCAACAGATGCGGCCGGATTTTATCTTTGAGGGAGAAATGCAGGCCGACACGGCGGTAAACCCGGCGAAAATGGCGGAATCTTTCCCCTTGAGCCGGATGCAGGGAGAGGCCAATGTGCTGGTCTTTCCTGATTTGCAGAGCGGCAATATAGCCTACAAGCTGCTTCGTCACCTGGGGCGCGCGGAAACCATCGGGCCGGTGCTGATGGGTATGCGCAAGCCGGTGCACGTGCTCCAGCGGGGGGATGACGTGGAAGACATAGTTAGAATGATTGCCATTTGCGTGGTCGATGCACAGGGGTCGGTAGTTTGAACGGCGAGACAACCAACAGCAGGCGGTCAATTCCCGGTGACCAGGCGCGGCATACCGGGCCACCGCTGGTTTCGGTGGTGATAGTCAACTGGAATGCCTCCGGCGAGCTCGAACACTGCCTGCGCTCCCTCTATCAGTATCATCCCGGTCTGGCACTGGAGGTCTGGGTAGTCGACAACGCCAGCTCGGATGATTCCCTGACGATGCTGAAAGAGAACTTTCCAGAGGTCAGGCTGATTGAGAATGGTGAAAACCGGGGATTTGCAGCCGCCAATAACCAGGCTTTCGCGAAAGTTGACTCCCGGAGCCGTTACTTGCTGGTACTCAATCCGGACGTGGTTTTCATAGAAGATTCAATAACCATCCTGCTGGATTTTTTTAAAACCCGTCCGGAGGCTCACCTGGTCACCGGGCGGTTGCTGGGTCCTGACGGACGGATGCAAAAAGTCTGCCGCAGGAGGGAGCCGACTGTGGGGTCCATGCTGGCGAGACTGCTCGGTCTGGCCCGACTCTTCCCGGCCGACCGCACGTTTTCCGGCTATACTTACGGGGGCGTGAGCGAATCGAGTACCCATATGATAGATTCGGCCAGCGGCAGCTTTATGCTATTCAAGCGCGAGGTGCTGGAAGCGGTCGGCGGGTTTGACGAGCGATTTTTCATGTACGCCGAGGATCTTGATTGGTGCCGCCGTGCCAGGCAAAAAGGATTCGGTCTCTACTACCATCCGGCCACCAGCGTGGTACACCAACGGGGAGCGAGCAGCGGCAAGCGTGCGCTGAGAAGCCTTTGGCACCTGCACTATACAGGCTTTTTGTACATGGAAAAACATCACCGTAATGATTATTCGGTCATCCTTCGCATGATTCTTGCAGTTGCTCTGGCGTTACACTTCGTTTTCGCCGCCGGGCTCGGTCTGGCGGCCGCCCCCTTCCGGCACTCCGGAAAATAAAAGTAAAAAATGTAAAATGCCGATATTAAAGGGGAAATTAGCTAGGAGGAATCGATCCGGATGTATCGAGTAAAGCTAAAGATCGGTCATAAAATAGTCCTCCCGGGTCTGTTTTTTTTACTGCTGACATCGACTTTACTGCTGGCCCAGACCGAACAGGAGGCGGGTTTGACCCCCGAAGAGGCGGATTTGACCCCCGAAGAGGCGGATAGTATCGTTATGCAGCAGGCTCAGCCGATCGAGGAATTTGACGTCACTGTGGGTTACAACCTGAAAGTGACCGTTCGTCTGGCCCCGGTTTACGAGGAGTCATCGCTGGTCTCTCCGATCATCGCCCATCTTCCCAGGGGCAGCGTGGTGATGGTTCTCAAGGAAGCCGACAGATGGTACCATATAGCTTTCGGTACGGAGGATGACCGTAAAAGCGGCTGGGTCATCGCTTACGGGATGGAGCGCACTCACGAGCTGGAATTCATCGTAACTTCACGGGCGGATGTGGGCCGCTTCGAGGGCAGGAAAGTGGTTGTGGTTTCGGGAGAGGCTGCGGTGCGGAGCTTTCCCGCACAGCGAGGAGGAGTGCTGATGAATGTCTATCGGGATGAGGTGTTCGATGTCTCCGGGGAGAGTGCGGATTATTTCAGGATCGTGCTCTCGAGATC
>CAZSTM010000208.1:0-7162 GCA_964609635.1 uncultured Gemmatimonadales bacterium | reverse complement strand
TCGGCAGTTTAGTATGGAGCTCACCTGCAGTGGGCAGTGACGGCACTGTTTACGTCGGATCGTCGGGAAATAAACTGTACGCAATTAATACAGACGGCACTCTGAAGTGGAGTTACACTGCCGGTGATTGGATAGTTAGCTCACCTGCAGTGGACAGTGATGGCATAGTTTACGTTGGATCATATGACTCAAAACTGTACGCCATCAACCCAGATGGTACTCTTAAGTGGAATTACACAACCGGTGGTCCAATAGCAAGCTCACCTGCCTTGGGTATTGACGGCACCGTTTACGTTGGATCATGGGATTCGACACTGTACGCCATCAACCCGGTCGGCACTCTGAATTGGAGTTACACCACCAATGGTTCGATAAATAGCTCACCTACTATATCCAGTAACGGGACCCTTTATGTGGGATCATATGACTACCATTTATACGCTTTAGATACCGGAACCGGAGAAGGCCTTGACAGTGGCCAAAGGTCCACCGCAATCTTAAAAATACCGGAAGTACTCAGATTCAAGGCCCGGTGGATGAACCCGGAATCTGTGACTTCAACGGCGACGGCAACATCAACATTGCCGATGTGATTTCACTTTTGATCTTCATGAGGGATAATCCCGGCGATCTGAGTGCTGATTTCAACGATGACGGAAGCGCCAACATTGCCGATGCCATTGCCATGCTGCTAGCCATGCGTGACGGGACCTGCCCGGATGCCGGGGTGCTGCTTGCGACCGCAGGTGAAACAGTCAGGATCGAAGGTTTGACAGCAGAGGAGATCTCCTACCTAGAAGAGATTATGGCTGACCTCGATTTGACTGAAGAGCAGGAGGCTGCTTTCCGCTTGGCGTTGTACGGTAAATCAGGCCCCGCAAACCTGCCCAAGATGTACTCCCTGGCCCAAAACGTTCCCAACCCTTTTAACCCGTCCACCACAATCAGCTACAGCGTGCCCGAAGGAGTATCGGTGCAGGTGTCCCTCAAAGTCTACGACATCCGTGGACGTCAGGTCAGCACCCTGGTGAACGAGGTGCGGGAGCCGGGAACTTACACCGTGTTCTGGGACGGTACGGATGAGGCGGGACGCCAGGTTGCCAGCGGCGTTTACTTCTACCGTATGCAGGCCGGGGATTTCGTGCAGACCCGCAAGATGGTTTTGCTAAAATAGTTAAGATATTCTCGGGTGGAGAATTATTATAAGCCGGGCTTAGGCTTCCGTATGGAGGCTGAAGGTCCGGCTTTCTTTATATGTTTACCAGGTGTTATAGCATCTCACAACTTTTTTCCTCAATATTGCAAGGTTTACTACCTTCCTGATATCCTTCCATAATTGATCTAAAACAGACTTTATTTGCCATTTCAAGCATTCTTAAGCAAACTAATCCGGCCTATCCATACCAGACTATCCACCCGCCTTTCATACGTCCCTATACGGCTATTTTCAATTTAACTTTTCCTTAAATCTTTACATTCAAAATATTCATACCGCGACGATCGATTAGATTTGTGGACGATGGAAAAAGCCCTGTTGTCTATCGCTGTCAGCGCATCCTGCTACAATCGATTCGAAGCCTGATGTTTACTGTGGGCAAAGCTGTTATCAGTGGGAAGGAGACAGGAAGGATTGTAGAACAAAATGGCGGCCGCGGAGTTATCCGCTGCTTTTAACGGCCTCGAACATGGCAACTATATTTTCAGCAGGCACATCGGCCAGGATGTTGTGGACCTGCTGGAAGACAAATCCGCCTCCCGGTGAAAGTATTTCAATCTGCCTTCTTACATGCTTTTTTATTTCCTCAGGAGCGGCTTTCGGTAAAATATCCTGGGTATCACACCCCCCGCCCCAGAGGGTTATCTCGGAGCCGAATTCTTTCTTTAATTCAGCCGCATCCATACCCATGCAGGATATTTGAACGGGATTTATGGCGTCCAGACCCGCATCGATCAGGTCCGGGAGCAGCCGGCTGATACCGCCGCAGCTGTGGAGCATTACCTTGACCCGGCCCAACTCCCGGGCGCGGTTGAAGAGGAGCCGGTGACGGGGTTTGAAAAACTCGCGGTACATCCCGGGCGAAATCTGCGGTCCGGTCTGCATTCCCAGGTCATCGCCGAACACTATGATGTCGATGTACTCTCCCACGCAGGCCATGAACCGTTCGAGATTCGCCAGATGTATTTCCACCAGCTTGTCCAGAACACGGTGGGCCTCTTTCGGCTCGCCGGCCAGCAGCATGAAAAAATTATCATTCCGGTAGAGGAACTGCCCCATCTCGTAAAGATTTCCGCCGAACAGCCCGAGGACGGCCCTGTCGGTTTTTTCCCTGAGCTTTTTAGCGCCTGCCGAAAGCAGCTTATCTCCCCGGGTCCCCTCAACCAGAGGCCCGGGCGGCGAGGCCACGGCGGTCCACATGCACTCTTTCAAAACCCCTGGCAGCGAATCGATATCGGCTTCTGCCGCAAAGGGGAAATACGACTGCTCGAAATACAGGCCGCCCTCCGGCATGCGCGCAATCTCCCTTCCGCTTCCGGAGCGGATTATCCATTTTCCCCCGCTGCGCTCGGGCAAAGCCCATACCGGTATCAGGCAGGGAGTTCCATCAGGCAGGGTCCACTCCGTCCAGGAATCCTCATCCAGGGCGAACCCTCTTCCCAGCTCGATGGTATCCACCCCGAACAGGTCCAGAACATCCTCATCGACTATGGCCAACTGCTGTACGAGGTCATAAACCCTGACCGGTTTTTCCTCCAACCCCAGGAATTTCCTTAGTTTTGGATAGGCTAGGGCGCTGATTCCCGAGGAGCGATGCCCGGAGAAATCTATGGGGACCCTGTCGGTTTCCCGGTGGTTCAGTGCGGCAAGAATTCGTTCTCTCGGTTTCATCGATCAGTCCCGTTAAGAGGGATTACCTCCAGCAGCAGGTGCTCCTTGAAAGCGTGATGGATGGCCGGCCGGTCGCCGGAGACAGTGCCCAGATCGAGGTCATTGGCGTAGTCACGCACCCGGTAGGTCTTGCCTTTCTCCAGGCCCCGCAGCTCCAAAACCCGGCCTCTACTCCAATCGGCGGCGAAAAAACCATAGTAAAGGCTGCCGTTTTTACGCACCACGTGGGCTTCGGGCCTGTCAAAGGCGATATCGTATAGGTTGAGGTACTCCCCGCTGCTCAAGCCCATCCGAAGATAAAGCTCGATCCAGTGCTTCCATTTCTTTTCCCGGTCACCGGACAGTTCGGAATAAAAGGTGGTAACCTGGGCCCCGGGGCCCATGGCGCTTTCGAAAGATTCCGGAACGGAGAAGCCCTCATATTCGTTCATCGGTACCTGGTAGCAGTCTCCCACGCAGAAAGTGGGGCCCCGGAAAGCTTTTTCCACTTTCACCCGACGTCTTACTTGTAAGAGGTCAACCGGGTCGGAGGTGGTGGCCACGTTGTAGAACGGCATCTTGAAAGGATCGTGGGGAACTCCGCAGACACACATTTCCACCGGGCACCCCGGCTTGATCCGTTGAGCCGCGTGGTAAACGGCCTGGAATAGTTTGTACTGTTCCCGGTAAGAGTCCAGGGGGGAGCCATGATTGTGGGCAGGGTTGAAACAGCAAGGCACTGTAATGAGGTCGCAGGCATCGACATACAGCCCGTCGAAATCCCATTCTTCCAGGAACTTCTCCACCAGAGACTCGACATAGGCAATGCATTCGGGGTGTTCAGGGCAGAGGTAATACAGGCCTCTTTTGGACACGGATGGTGAACCCTGACGGTCCTGGATCAGCCATTGAGGATGTTCCGCCGCCAGCTTACTTTCCGGGCTTACTCCCTGCGGGTACCACCAGGGGCTGGTTTTAAAGCCCCGGCTGTGAAGACGTTCCACAAAAGCGCGCATATCCGCACTGCCGCCGGGGAACTTTCCCGGGGAGGGGTTCGGTTCCCAGTCACCGTACCAGGTGAACCAACCGTCATCCAGGTTGGCCCAGCGAATCCCGATGCGCTCGAGCCGGGGCAGGCTGCCGTATATCTGTTCCAGGGTGAAATCTTTCCTGAATCCCCAGCTCTTCCAGTAGGGGAGATAAGCCTGCGGCGGTGAAGACAACGGGATAGCCACCCCCTGTTCGCGGAGCAGGTCTGCATAGATGCGGATGGGATCGTGGAAATCGAGCCTGTGGAGGATGAGCGCGCTGCGGACAGTGGCGCAGGATGCACCCGGCTCCAGGGTGGTTTTCTGTCCCAGGTATTCCTCGGGTTCCTCTTCCACACACATCTCCACCAGATGATCCCCGGCGACTCGCACCGGCAGGGAGATCCATTGGGGAGAGTTTTCCGCGCAGGCCACCGCCATTCCGAGCTCCGGCGCCCAGAGGTCTATCAGAGGGGTGCCGCCGCCTTCACCCTCGGAGTCCGAGCGGTCTTTCAGGCCCATGAAATTCCGCTGATCAAACCCGCCGTCGATCCAGATAAGCGAGTAGTCTTTGCCCCATCTGTAGGCGGCCCCCTGATATGAAGCGAACCGCCAGGCGGGAAGCCCGGGGTCGAGCAGTCTCCGGTCGAGGCGATAGAAATTGCCGACCAGTTTTTCGATCCTGACAGCATTTTCGCTCAGGTTCTTAAACTCGGCTCCGGCCACGACCATCGCGGGAAACTTTTCATAGAAAGTCAGGGTGACCAGCACCTCGACCCGGATGTTTTTCAAACCGTAGGGCGCTGATAAGGCTTTTATTTTGAACCTTGCGCCCCTGCCCGGCTCATCGCTGATTTCCCCGGCCGCAAGCTGATCCCCGAGGACCCGGTAGTCGGTGATCTCAAACCCCGAAAGCCTGGCATGAAAAGCCGGTTTGGAGGGTACCTCCGGTACCAGGCTCAGCAGCCGGCCTTCCCGAAGGAGGGCGGGCCTGAAACGCAGCCGGTTGTCAATCCTCAAGCTGATCAGCCCGTTTTCCAGGATGAGACAGTCTTCATGGACCGTATAGCGGACTTCTCCCACGCGGCCCTGCTCTTTTAACGTCTGCAGGCCCGGGGATTGGGCTTTTCCGGTGCCGAGGCCCGGAGCGTGTATAAAAAAGTTCAACAGCGCGATAAGAAAAAACCATCCGGTGAGCTTAAGGTGCATCTTCCCTTTCTCCTTTTTGCGGGTGCCGCCTTTTTTCCTGCGCCGGAGATTCCGGCCAGGCATCTTTTTTCGTTCGCTTTCACAAGTCCTTAAATTTTAATATCCACTCCACCACCCGGACCCGGAGCGAGTCAAAAGCTTCCGGAGTCCAGGGTCCGAAATCGTTGATCATCAGTCGTTCATCCAGATCGCAGCGGGCGCGAATCTCATCCAGAAACTTTTCGGCCTGTTCCGCCTGCTCCGGATGTGCCGATCTTTTCCGGCGCACCAGCTTTTCCAACTGATATACATAGCGTACATCCTCGATCCCCTCCCGCAGAGCCTCCCAGTTGGGGGTGGGCAGAGGCGCACCCTGATGCGGGTAAGCCAGGTTCCAGTCGCTGTAGCGGTGGTCCAGGTCCTCGTAAGGATGGCCCCTGGAGTTCTCCGCCGTATTGAATCCCCAGGAGTTCATTCCGTCCAGATCCTGACGCCAGGTGTAGTATCCGTAAATATAACGGCTGAAACCCGGGTTCAGACAGGTTATCACGGCGTTGTGATACTCCCAGACTTCCCTGTCGGAGGTTCTCCGGTACTCTCCCGGGCCGAGTTTTTTTCTGTGTTGCGTGCTGTTATTCTCGATATCCAGCAGCTTACCGCCGATGTCGGTGCTGGACATGGTGCGCACCCCCCTCACTTTTTTGACGGCTTTCAGCAGGTCCATGGTGATTTTCTGCCGCGAAGCTATCCGCGGTTCATCGATGGGTACGTAACAGACCGGCGGACCGCCCAGCTTGCGGGTCAGTTTTTGCGCGGTTTCCACCAGAAACCCGGCTCGCTTGGGATGTACTTGCGGATCGTAGATCAACACGCTGCCGGGATGCTGAGACTTGGCCGCCTGAACATAATGGGCGAAATACCAGAAAACAGGGCCGGAGAAACCGGCCTCCTTTGCTCCGGTGATCATGCCCTTGAAATGCTCCATCCGGGGCGTCCGGTCGCTGTTCCACTGGAAATAGTAAGGGCTGGCCACATCTACGGTTGTCATGCCGTGGTTCTTGAAGTCCCGGAAGACATTGACCCCGTCCCGATAGATTTTCTCCCGCTGGTCATCGGTCCAGTCCTTGCTCTCGAGCTCGAAAAATTCATAGCTCATGAACATGCTGTAAGCGATTCCCGGAACCGGTTCCAGGGTTATCGGGAGAACCTCGACCGAGAGAGGGATTTCTACAGACTGCTCCTTTTCCGGTTCTATAAGAACGGCACCGCGGTATAAACCCGGAGCCGCGGCACTGTCGGCGTGGAAAGTCAGCCAGAAGCGGGTGGTATAATCCAGGGGGATGCAGGCGTGGTCGGTGCGCTCGAGCATGCGGGGAACCAGGCGGTATCCGGTGCCCCCCGTGCGGACTTTTACCGTTTTTGCCAGGTGGATCTGTACCTTGTCGGAGCTTATCACCCCGCCCTGCAGACCTTTAAGCTCACCCACGGAAACCCTGACCCGGCCTAGCTCCCTGACCGGATACAGCGAAAAGGTCAGCGGCTCGAAATCGCTCCGGGCCAGTCGCAAACCCAGGGAATCGACCTTCTCATCCGCCGCGGGAATAGTCCAGGAATAGACATAACACAAGTACGGCCTGCTGAAAACCACATATCCGCGCCGGATGTCCGCCTTTTCAAGCGGAAAAGGCTCCTGTTCGGTCTCGATTATTTCCTCGGTAAAACCTGCAGGCTCGGGAGTGATAAACCTGGTGGTGATATGCTCGCCTTCCTCACCCCAGACCGGTATCTGAAAAACAGTTTCCCCGGATCCTTTGTCCGCCGGCACCAGCCTGAGGCTTATGGGAACCCCTTCCTCCAGGGTGGGATCCGAGCCGTTCCTGTGCGCATAAATCCGGATGCCCATCCCCTGCGGGTTGATGTCCCCGGGGATTGAAAAGCGCAGGTGGTTCTCGCCCGGCCGGACAGCCGTCCCGGCCGGAATTCCGGTACCCTCCGCGCGCCAGACAATCACTTTCGGGGCATTATTGTCGGCCGCCGGAAGCTCGAAGCGATTCAGATCGAAGGGATCCCCGGCGGCGGT
>CAZSTM010000207.1:0-7171 GCA_964609635.1 uncultured Gemmatimonadales bacterium | reverse complement strand
CGATCCGCCGTTTTCCCATGTGAAACCGGAAACGGCCGTCCTGGGGAAGGCGGCTCTCGGAGATGTTAAGGTTGCTCATCACTTTCAGGCGTGCGGTCAGCGCCGACTGCACCGACTTGGGCAGCGCCGGGCCCTGATGCAGGATACCGTCCACCCTGAAACGTGTCCGTACAGTGTTCTCGTCGGGCTCGATGTGGATATCGGTCGACCCGAGCTTGACCCCTTTGATCAGCAACTGATCGACAAGCTTAACCACCGGAGATTCTCCCTCACCGACATCCTCCCCTTCCCTTTCGGACTGCTCGGCTTGCAGAGACAACTGCTCGATGGTATCATCCTCAGAGGTTTCCCCGCCGTAAAAGCGATCTATGGCCTGGAGAATATCGGTCTCGGTAGCCTGGACGATCTCGATGAACTTGCCGGTCTTGCTCTGCAGCTTGTCGATGATCATGACATCCATGGTGTTGTCCATTGCCACCACCAGATTTTCTCCCTTGAGAACCACCGGTACCAGCTTGTTGTTCTTGGCGAATTCCTCATCGATCAGATCCAGGGCCTGCTGGTCCGGCTTGGATTGACTCAAATCGACCATCTCCACGCCGGCCTGGTTGGCGACAACCTGCGAGATGTCATCCTCACTGCAGAATCCCAGGCTCACCAGTATTTCGCCCATCCTTTTACCCGTGCGGCCCTGTTCTTTCAGGGCGACTCCCAGTTGATCCTTTGTCAGAACACCTCGCGTAACCAGCAGTTCTCCAAGAGGTTGTGAGGATTGAATTGCCATGTTAAGATTCCCTGTTTAACATTTAAAGACGAGGGTTGCCTTATCTCGTGCGCATCTCGAGTTCCCAGCGGCTCAAGGTAATAAAATCGGCTTCGAGCCTGTTTATTGAAAAATAAGTTTCCAAACGGTTGATTTTTTTCCGGAAATATACCCTCCTTATACCCGGAAGGTGATAATATTATTTACCAAAATAATTATATCATACTTACAGAGAATAAGCAAGTTATAAATAAATCAACTATTGGAAACCTTGACAAGCGGTTATGCAGCTTTTATACTATTTTAAATGAGAAAGCATACAAACGGACAAATATTGCCCGGTTATATGACCGAAGTTATACTTGTTGTTAGTGGTTAGTTGTTAGCTGCCGGTTTCAATTCTATGATCACTAGCAACCGGCAACTAAAATACTCACTTTGTCACTTTGTGCCTTCTGCCTTAGTGCCTTCTGCCTGTGTGCCTTAGTGCCTTCTACTAAAATGTTTCACCGAGGGAGACGGCGATGAATCACCCCACGGCATTATCCGGAGACACCCCCCAGGTCAGCGTTATCATCCCGATGTACAACGAGGGCGCAAACGTGCGAGACACCGTGGCTGCAGTATGCCGGGAACTGCGCTCTGTCGGCGCCGGATTCGAGGTAGTCTGCGTGGATGACGGTTCGACCGACTCCACACGCGCCGAACTCGAAAATCTCGCCCGTGAGGTGGCGGAGCTCAAGGTCGCGGGTTACCCGATCAATCGCGGGCGCGGGCGGGCGCTCAGGGAAGGCTTCGCCGCGGCCCGGGGCAAGTACCTGGTCTCCATCGATGCCGACCTGAGCTACCATCCCCGTCATATCCTGGAGATAGTCTCGCGGCTCGAGGCCCGGGACGCTCCCGATATCGTAATGGCCAGTCCCTACATGCCCGGCGGCAGAACAGAGGGTGTCAATCCGCTTCGGCTGTTTATCAGCCGCTGCGCCAATATTCTTCTCAGACAGGCCATGGGCCGCAGGTATTTCACTATGACCGGCATCCTGCGCGGCTATCGGCGCGAGGTTTTCGACAGCATCGACCTGATGAGCGACGACAAGGAGATCCACCTGGAGATAGTGGCCAAGGCCGAAGCCGCCGGACTCGGGGTAGTGGAGATACCGGCGGTGCTCACCAGCCGCAGGGGCGGCTCCAGCAAGCTCAAACTGCGCCTGACCCTGATCAGCCACCTGATGTTCACCTTTAACGAAAGACCGATCCTGCTGTTCGGAGTCCTGGGCCTGGTTCTGACTGTCTGCGCGCTGGCAATGGGAGCTTACCTTTTTTATCTCTATTTGAACGCTGCACTGAATCCGACCCGGCCGATAGTCTGGCTGAGCGTCCTACTGCTGCTGGCCGGTATCCAGATGGCCAGCTTCGCTTTCATCAGCACCCAGATAACCCTGCTGAAGAAGGAACTCTTCCGCACCCAGAAAGAGGTTCTTTCGCTCAGAGCGGTTGTCTTGCGGGAAAACCTGCGTGATGACCATTCCGGTATGCGTAGTCAGTAACGCTTACCCCGATTTTGAGGGGTCCGGCCACGGTATCTTTGTGCGGCGCACCGCCGAGGACATGGCCGCCAAAGGGTATTTCAGCCACCTGGTGGTTCCCCGGATTTTCAGCCAGAGCAAGCCTGTCGAGCTATACCCTACCCACTCTGTCCTGCGTTTCCGTTTTCCCTCGGCCCAGAAGCTGTTGATCGAGTATCAGGGTCTGCCGGTTTTTCGCTTCAGCGTGCTCCTGGCCGGCGGCACCCTTGCCGCGACCCGCACCATCCGCCGCTCGGGCTGCCGACTGATCCACGCCCATTGGGCCATGCCCGCGGGGCTTATCGCCCTGGCCGCGGCTCGCCTGACCCGCCTGCCCCTGGTGGTTACCCTTCACGGCTCGGATTACCGTCTGGCGGCCAAAAGAGGCGGGATTATCGGCCTGGCTTTCAACCGCGTAGTAAAGGCAGCCGACCGGGTGATAAGTGTCTCCGGCGAGATCACCGAGCACCTGATTACCCGCGCACAGCTTGCCGAAGAATCGGTGGTCACCTGCCCGATGGGCGCGGATGAACGTATTTTCAATAAACAGGTCAGGCCCGAGCCGGTTTTCGATCACGGATTTACAGTGATCAGCACCCGCAGCCATTTTCCTCACTATCGGGTGGCCGACCTGGTGGAGGCGGCCGCCCTGGCCCGAGAGAAGACACCGGAGATATGTCTGGCGATCCTGGGTGAAGGGTCCGAATCCGCCTTGCTCAAAGAGCGGGCCCGTGGCCTGGGAATGGACGAAAACCAAGCCGTATTCCCCGGCCGGGTCGAGTCGCAGAGGCTGGCGGCTCTGCTGGTCGCCGCCGGGGTCTATGTATCCACCAGCCCGGTAGAGGGCACCAGCACCTCGCTGCTCGAGGCCATGGCCTGCGGCATCCTGCCGGTGGCAGCGGACATCCCCTCGAACCGTGCCTGGATAACCCACGGTGATAACGGCCTGCTTTTCCCCCCGGCGGATGTGCCCGCCCTGGCCGGGGCGCTCATCCGGGCGGCAGGGGATGAGAGCTTACGAAAACGGGCCGGAACCAGGGGCCCGGAAATAGTGGCCGAACGCTCCGGGCTCTGGTCGACTCAGCTGGCCGCCCTGGATAAGGTTTACCGGGACCTGCTCCCTGAAAATACTGATTCCTGCCAGAAATAACCTCGATGTAAGGGCGGTTCGCTTGCCCGCCGCTATATTATTTATCTTTCAGATATCAATAATAAACATCCATAAAATAATAAGACCGCCCCCAATAGTCCGAGGCGGTCTCTATTGTCTTTCATAAGTGATCCCTGTTGCTCCTTACTGTATCCGGTAGCCGATATCATCCAAGCCAAGAGAATCGACTGCGCCGGTGCCTTGTTTAACTTCTGTATCAAGTATTTTATTCGGACCGGCGGAGATAATCCAGACCGCCCTGCCAATCTGACCCAGCTGTGCTATGTTGCAGAAGTACTTATTGCCCCAGGGATCGGCGGGATCGGAGCTAATCAGTCCACTGCGGAAACCAACAGCTGTAGGATCACTGGGATCGCTCGCTCGATCGTATGCGCTGTCAGGGCCTGAGTAACGGCTTGAACCATTCATCAGATGACTGGTAAAGTCTTCACAAGAAGCAATACCCTCCACTCCATCTGTATATGTAGTCGGCCACCAGGTATTGCCATCCTTGTTAGGGGGCCAAGTACCATTACGAGAGACTAAAAAGTTGAAGGTTTTCACTTTGTCAGTCGCACTGCCACTAGGCTGGGTATATCTCGGGAAAAAACCGGTGTCGTTCTTGAACATCATAATCGCGCTGGCGATGGCCTGTACATCGCTCATAGCCCTGGTGTTCCTTCCCTGGGCGATATTGTTCAAGACACTGGGGGCGATCGCCGCAGAGAGGATGGCCACCAGGGCCACCGCCACGATGATCTCGATAAGGGTAAAAGCTCTGGTGTTGCGCATCTTGCAACTCCTCCTGTAAATGATTTACTAAAAATAAGAGGAAAATTGATTAATCCTCCTCCTGATATTAGCGTTTTAACTAATATGCAAAAGCCGTACCTTAAAATACGGACAAGCTTTAAACTCTTAAACAAGCTCATAACATCTTGATATTAAATGGATTACATTTTGTCTCATTTTTTCTCTGAAAAAATTTTTTAAATATTCGGCTACTCGAATTGTGGCATATGTCACAATGGCACAGACAAAAACAGGTCATATCACACAAATAAACACCCCGTCCGCTAAAGCGAACGCCACTCAAGGGGAGAAAAGCAGGGATGAACGGAGGTGATAATTTCCGGGGATAGTCATACTTAACGCTCCGGCAGGATTTCTTTATGGCATTACTGATATGCTGTCGAGGACGGATTGAGTTCTGACGCGCAAAGTTGAATCGGTCTCCACCTGGAGATGTCTTTGCAAATAATAAACCGCCTCCTGTCTCTCGCCGCCCATACGCAGGATAAGCCGGGCCATAGAGAACATCCCGGCGGGAAATCCGGGAGCCAGTTTAAGGACACGCTCCAGCATTGATTTTGCTTGCGGCAAGCTGTCTAACAGGTAATATATTTGAAAGCAATTGAAATAATTCGCCGTCCTCAGGCTGTCGCAGGCAATAGCCCGCTGAGCAGTTGTAAGGGCCTGTTGTAAGTCGTTCCGGCGCAGATAGACTGCGACCATATTGGACAGGGCGTCACAGTCATCCGGATCTAACTTCAGCAGCCGATCCAGCGTTATGGCTGCGCTGTCGATATTCCCCATTTGCCCAAGCACACCGGCTATACCGCGTAAAGCACCCGGATTGTCCGGCTCCAGCCGCAATGCTGTTTCAAAACTCCCAAGAGCATTCTCCAGAGACCCGAGCATTCCGTAAAGTTCACCCATTCCCAGATATGCCGGCACAAAGAGACTGTCGCGCGCCAGGGCGTCTTCCAACAGAGGTATCGCCTGTTCGTAATAACCGGCCTTTGCCAGCAGACGGCCCAGGCCGGTTAAAAACATCGGGTGGCGTGGATTCAGGTCCCGGGCCCGGCGCATATGGGCCAGGGCCTTATCCAGGCGGCCGGTCCGCTGGTACAACACGCTTAACTGATAATGGTTCGACTCATTTCCAGGGGTGGCTTCCAATGACCGCATCAGGCAATCTTCGGCTTGATCCAGCCTGCCGGTACGGAGATAAAAGCTCCCCAGATCACTGAGACTCTGCCCTTTCTTGACCGAAACTTCCAGCGCTTTCCGATACATCAATTCTGCCCGATCCATTTCCCCTGCTTTCTCGTACAGGGAACCCAGCGAGGTTAACGCACCAGTTGAAGCGGGATTTACCGTTAGAGCACGCTGGAAACATATAATCGACAGCGCTGTATCGCCAAGCGCCGAATAATGGGCGCCCAGGCCCTTGAGAGCCACGTAATTTTTCCGATCCTCGGCCAGCGCATCGTTCCACAGCCTCTCGCTCGATTTCCAGACTCCGAGCCGCTGGATAAAAAGCGCGGAGAAAATAAGTGGTACCAGCCAGAGAGAAAAACTTAACGCACGTCGCGCTCCAGGGGATAGCTTTCGGTCCACCGAACGCAGACATGCTGATAAAACAATCGCATACATCGGCAGTGCTGCCAGAGCATAGCGGTCGGCGCGTAAGACCTCCAGCGGGACTATCCCTGATGTCGGTAACAGGGCAAGCACTACCCAGACAAGCGCAAAAACCGGCAGGCGGTTCCCGGCGCGCCAGGCGAGAACCGCCATCCAGCAGAGAGCTGCAAAAAGCAGCAAGTAGATCAACGCCTCGAGGTTTAGCAATGTCAGGGGAATTCTTACCAGATAACGCACCGAAAGGCCCACCGGCACGAAAAACGCTATTAAATAACTAAAAAAAGCCTTGAACGCTCCTGCCAGTACCGAGCCGAATCCCGGACCAGTCCGTTGGGCCGAGATGAAAATTGTCTGTTCCGCAAGAAAGAACAAAAAGGGCAGGGTCACCAGCGCCAGTAGGAAATATATCCAGAAAGGTATTTTCGTATTTTGCGTTGTATGCGGCCGGCATAACTCGTACGCCAAAATCACCGGCAATATCATTATCGCGGCAGGTTTAGAAGCCAGGGCCAGGATAAAACAAACTAAAGCCGCCTTGTATCCCGGGACTTTTCCCCGCCGGCCTTGGATGTAATACACTACGCAGGCTGTCCAAAAAACTCCCAGCAGGAGGTCCTTGGATGCGGAAACCCAGGCCAGGCACTCTACATTCTGTGGGCTGACGCAAAACAGCAGCGCAGCGAACAGCGCCCACAGGTTACTCCGGCTCAAACGGCCGGCGGGCTGGGCCGAGGCCTCATGGCCCCAGCACAAGAGCCTGTGGGCCAACAGGTAAACCAAAAGAGCCAGCAGAGTGTACAGCAACAGACTCACCAGATGATATACAAATGGGGAACTGCCCCCTACCACATAACAGGCCATGAAATAAAGCGCTCTTAGCGGCATATATGAGCCGGGCTCAACCGGCAGCAGGTGATTGACCAGGTTTTCGAGGTTCGGTTCATACTCGCCGCGGGCCGCAGGGTCCAGGAGCAACTGCGGATCGTCGTAATTGACAAATCCATTGCCGAGCACTCTCAAGCCCACTCCAGCACAGACTGTTGCAACCAACACAAACGCGCCATATCTATTAAACCATGTTTCACGGCCCTTGCTCATCTGACCTCCATGAGCAGGGATCGAATTTCAACCTGCACCTGTCTCATATCTCTCTTTACTTTTCTTAAAATTATGGTTGCTTCCAGGCTACAAGCTTTTTCCACAGTAAAAAAAGTTGTTCCTCAGGTTTTGATCTCTTATTTTATTCAATCAAGACAAATTTTACAA
>CAZSTM010000206.1:0-7187 GCA_964609635.1 uncultured Gemmatimonadales bacterium | reverse complement strand
AAACCTGGACCTGATGATGGTAAAACGCAAGATGTCCCTGACCGAGCTTTCGGACAGGGTAGGAGTCACCCTGGCGAACCTGTCGATCTTGAAAACCGGCAAAGCCAAAGCCATCAGGTTTTCGACCCTTGATGCTGTCTGCCGGGCACTGGACTGCCAGCCCGGGGATATCCTGGAGTTTATGGAAAAAGATGCTGAAGATGAATCGTCTTAGGAAATAGCAGTGTTTGCATTACTATTTTCTATTTTTCTGGAGGTTTACCATGGATTATACCGCCATAGCTTTAATTTTAGTTATAGCCTTTGCGCTGTTGATTCTCTACTACATTTTCTTGGTAAAGGCAATACTGCAAATGCTGCTTTGTGATACCGGTCCGATTCTGCCGGTCTTCGCGTTCCTGGCTTTGTTGCCGGTCCCGCCGACGGTTGTCCTCGGGGTTATGGTGATGATCATTTGGAATCACCACAAGGGTTATTGTAAGCTTGTACGTGGCTGACTTCATTAGCCCCAACGTTGACATAGGTACAGGCAACGGGCTAATTTGCTGGAAACGAAAGATCGAAGCCTTGAGTCCGGGTTGCCAACCTGTTTGATAGAACTCCCATGGCTGAAAAAAAATACCAATATTATGAAGGTCAGAATCGCTGCATGGGCACGGTCTTCCGGCTCCATGCCTTTTATCCCCGCGGGCGCAAGGAGTGGATGCACCGGCTGGCGGACCGCCTGTTCGACGAGCTCGAGGAGGATGACAGGACTTTAAGCATCTACCGGCCGGAAAGCACGCTCAACCGGATAAACCGTTCCGCCGGCGGCGAACCGGTGGCTGTGGACAAAGACATGTTCGAGCTGCTGGAATTCTGCCGGGGCTGGTGGGAGACCACCGGCGGGCTTTTCGACATTACCGTGGGCGTGGTGATGCGCGCCTATGGTTTCCACAGGGATGCCGCCTGGCCTGCAGGCGAAGAGCTGGAAAGGCTAAAACACGACCCCCGGGCCCTTTCCCGGCTGGTAGGCTGCGACAAGCTCGAGCTGGACCGGCAAAAACGCACCGCCGGGCTTAAGCGACCGGGGATGCTGATCGATCTGGGCGGCATTGCCAAGGGCTGGGCCGTGCAAAAAAGATCCGGGCTGCTTCTGGAATCAGGCCTCGAGCATTTCGTGGTCTCGGCGGGCACCAGCACGGTCCTGGCCCGGGGCGCTCCGGACGGCGGGCAGGGCTGGCCCATGGAGCTCGAAGCACCGCCGGGAGCCGACCGGAACACCCGTGAGATGGTGCTTACCGACTGCGCGGTCTCGGTCTCCGGCAACTACCGGAACACCCTTGACGGCGACGGCGGCGTGACACTGCGTCACATCATGAACCCGCTGACTCTCGAACCGGTAACTGAAATCCGGCAGGTGGTAGCCGTCGGACCGGATGCCGCCGAGTGCGAGGTGCTATCTACCGCCTATCTCATCCAGGGCGGTCTGACCGGCTATTTCACCCTGGAGGATCGCCCCGATATTTCGGTGGACTTCCACCGCCTGCAGCAATGATCAATAAGGCATGTTCGCCGTGAAGTATATACGTAAAAAAACAATTGCGCCGTGGTCGGAAGCCTGGTTGCTTTTTCGACTTGCGGACATTAGATTGACAATCAGTCGCAAGTCGTGATTTCCCATTTAGTTGCCGCATTTTTTACGATAGGTACAAGCAGGCCATGAAAATATTTATCACCGGGGCCACGGGTTTTTTCGGCAGCAGCCTGGTCCGGCACTTGCTTGAAACTACCGGGCACCACCTGGTATGTCTGGCGCGCCGGGGGCGAAGCACGGACCTGCCCGTAAGCCAGAGGGTAAGTTTCATCGAGGGGGATGTAACCGAGCCGGAAACCCTGCCGGCGGCGATGGCCGGCTGCGAGGCGGTGATCCACAGCGCGGCGATGGTCGCCACCTGGGCCCGCGACCGATCGGCTTTCGATAGGGTAAATATCCAGGGCACGCTCAACGTGCTGCACGCCGCAGGGGAAGCCGGAGCGGAAAAGATTGTCTATACTTCATCTTTCCTGGCGCTCGGCACCTCTGAGGGCGGGCCGCTTGACGAGGAGGGGCCGCATCAGCGCAAGGCCCATTTCAACGACTACGAGCGCACCAAGTACCTGGCCAATCTGAGGGCGCAGGAGCTGGCCGAACGGGAGGGGTTGCCGCTGGTTATTCTCTATCCCACGGTGATGTACGGACCGGGCCCGCTGACCGCGGGCAACCTGGTGGTAAACCTGCTGATCGACTATCTCAGGGGGAAGCTTCCCGCGCGCCTGGGGGACGGTAAATCGTGCTGGAACTATGTCTTTGTCGGCGATGTGGCCGAGGGTCACCGGCTGGCGCTCGAAAAAGCCGCGCCCCCAGAGCGATTCATCCTCGGGGGCGAGAATGTCTCCGGCGCGGAGTTTTTCAACTCTGTCGAACGGGTAACCGGGGTGAAACAGCCCCGGCTCGCGGTACCTTTCGCTTTGGCCCGGCTCCTCGGTGCGGCCGAGGAGCTGCTGGCTTTTTTAACCGGCCGCATGCCGAAGACCACCCGGGCGGCGATAGATATTTTTCGCAGGAACTGGATATACCACTCTTCCCTGGCCGAGAGCAGGCTGGGTTACAGTTCTTTAAGCCTGGAGGAGGGTCTCAGGCGAACCGTGGACTGGATCCGCTCCGAGGCCAGGCTTGACGCCTGACAAAGCGCAGGATGTTGCGCGATAAGCCGCGCAAGTCTTCGACTGGTTTCAACTAGTTTGCAGCCTTGCCGGTGTGCGTCGGTGCCCCTGCAATGCCTGAGGTAAAAAGCCTAATAATCAATCTTTCAACACGTTGCTATGTGCGTGGTCAAGGGTGAAACTTTTTTTAAATTCCGGAAGCCTGAGTGCTGTAATTCAAAAGTTCGATTACGTATTTTTTTCAGACACGCTGAACAAGACCGTAGGGGCGACCGATCGGTCGCCCGAACTGGGCGAGGCATACCTCGCCCGGTCAAGTCCTGAATTTTCTGTAGAATTAGTTTCAGAGATAGCTTTTCTTCAGCAAGTAAGTGAACTTGCAAATAAGCTGTCGGTCAGGTCTGCCGAAACCCCTGCCGTCTTCCTCGTCGAAACGGTTCTCGCGGTAGACCAGGTAGAAATAACTCCCAGGCCGATACTCGAAGCGGGTCACGAAATGAAGCCCCAGGGTGGAGCTGGTCTCAATAGGTGAGTCTATCGCGAACCTGTCGTCAGCCAGTGGTTTGTAGCGTCTGGAATGGAAGTTCGTGTACTGGGTGAAGAGGCGGAAATCGAGCTTGTTGGTCATAGTATAGCTAGTGCGAAAAACCAGGCTTTCGAACTTGGTCCTTCGAAGGGTGAGAATCTTATCAGAGGTCTCGAGACCGGCAACCTCATTGGGCGTGTGGAAGTCTGAGAAATCCCACCTTTTATCTATCAGTGCATCGAAAAACAGCTCGAGCTTAGCCTCTGGGCGCAGGCGTAGGCTCACACCGCCTTTCCAGCGTGTACCATCGCGGTAGGTACCATAATTCTGGACGATGCCAATATTTACCGGGGAACTATAGTGGTTGGAAATGTTGCAGTACCAGACAGCGGTCTTGGGATAAACGAAAATGAAATCCCTCTCCCGTGAGACGCGAAATGGGTCCTCTTCATTATCATAGCCGATTCTTGTACCGCCCTGGAGGCTCCAATAGTTCATAAACTCCAGGTTCCCGCCGAAAACAATATCCCCGGAGGACATCGATCCGCCGGTATATAGTCCCCGCCGGGTGTTGAAGCGGTTGCCAAAGACCTTGCCTTCGAGCGGCTGAAGATCTCTATCTGTCCAGTATCTCGCAAGGCTCCAGTGAACCGAATAAGAGCGGATTCCCCTGGATCGGGGTCTGCCCCTGAGCTCCAGCTTGGCGTTCAAACTGTGGTCGCCGTAATCATTCCCATAGAGCCACCCGAGGTCGTTGACATCAAAATCGCTGGAATAGCTGGTGCAACCCACCCCATAAGTGAGGTGCTCTGCGTTGAACTTGCCGAAGTTCAACACCAGGCCGTAGCCCTCTTTTTTCCGGGCGGCATTTTCCGTGGCCGAGCCGGCCAACTGGCCGGCAAACTTCCAGTCATTGCAAATCCGATAGTCCCAGTCTACTCCACCGGTATATGAGCCTGAGCTCACGAGATAATCTCTCCCCGCCATTTTTCGGTTCGCGGCCGTTGCAACCACCCCAAGGCTCGACTGATTCTTGAATTCCTTGATCAGGCGCCCTAAGAAATAATTAGACCTTGGTTCAAGGAAATTTTCCGAGAGCATGGCTCTTTCTTCCGCTGGCGCATCTTCCTGCCTGCGGTAGGCTTTTTCTTCAACCGAATTGAAACCACCATCTCCATCTTCGTCCAGAAAGAAATACTTTTCTTCATCAGCCAATGTTTCGATGAAGCCATAGCGCAAGCCTCCTTCTGTCTTACCCACTAATCTAACTCCACCTGAAATAGTTGTCGTGGGATTCACCACATTGTGCAGAGGTTTACCTATTCTGCGGCTATGAAACAGTTGAATGCCGGTTTTAAAAAAATCCTGGAACTCCAGAAAGAAGGGTCTCTTCTCTGGATAATAGGTAGGAAAAGGGGTAAGGTTGAGCTTTTCTTCATCCGTCTCAACTGTGCCGAATTCGGGATTGAGAGTAATATCCAGGGTAATATTGGAGCTCGGGCCGTATTTTATGTCGAGTCCCTGGTTCCGGGTAAAATCGTTGTGCATCACCTCATTGTCCTGCAACTGGGCGATTCCGTAAGGCAGGAATTCAAACCTGAGCGGAGGTTTTATCCCTTTCAACCCCTTAAGTACACCGAAACGCGAGACAAAGAAACCGCTTTCGCTTTCCGGGATCATACGCCATTGAACGGTCTCCTTTTTTCTCTGGATTTTACGGGAAAGATTGAGACCCCAGGTGTAAGAGGGCTTATTGTCAAACCTTAAACAGTTAAAAGGTATCTCTATCTCAGCCACCCAGCCGTAATCTAAGATTCTCACATTGGAATACCAGACACTATTCCAATCCCTGTCTTTTCGGGTATCCTCCGTGTAAAGGAGATCCTCTTTGACATTCAGTGCGTTGACTCCGAACCGGAAAGCAGTACGCCTGTCGAAAAAGGAATCGATCAGAATCTGCACTTCGTCCGAGGAGTGGAGACCGTCTCTGGGAGAAAGCACCGCTTCGATCTTATCCGGTTCGTTGTCGTAGCAGATAAAGCAGAAATAAATTGACCGGTCATCGTAAACGATCCGGACTTCAGTCTCCTCGCTAGGCGGGGCTCCCTCAATGGGCCATTGCTGCACAAAGTCATTGACCGGTCGCGCCACTGTCCAGCATGAATCGTCTAGATACCCGTCAATCTTCGGTGGATAGATCACCCTGGCAGCCCAGGCAACTTTGCTTTCTTCAGGCTCAGGGCTGTCCTCATGGAAATCATTTGCTGAGGCTATGTTTCCCGCTGTCATAAAAACAAATAAAAACCAGGCAATAATTTTGCAGATAAGACTTTTTTGATTCAAAGTAGAACTGACCTCGTTTTGTTTCTAAATACAGATAATATATCAAGCAGCCTCTGCTTTCGCTTCTTTCCAAGCAGAGGATAGAAATAGAATTGGAGCAATAACTTTCACTAATGCCCATAACCCAGCTTTGTTCATATTTCGCTCCTTGATGAACACATAACTGTGTATCGACAGTAAAAGTGAGAGCTTAGG
This sequence comes from uncultured Gemmatimonadales bacterium, assembly GCA_964609635.1. GTDB lineage: Bacteria > Gemmatimonadota > Glassbacteria > GWA2-58-10 > GWA2-58-10 > JAFGTO01. The sequence continues at coordinate 1,438 of CAZSTM010000206.1, read as the reverse complement.
CCCCGGCTTACTTGACGGTCTGGTCCAGGGGCATGCCCAGGCTTTCGTACAGCTGGCGGCGACCTTCCTTGTCGCTGTCCAGGATGCCCCGCGCATATACGGCAACCTTTTCCGCCACCGCACGCGGCACTACCACCACACCGTCGCCGTCACCTACCACTACATCGCCCGGAAGCACCAGCACCCCGCCGATCTCCACCGGCCGGTTGATCGACTCCAGCTCGTTGCGTCCGGGACGGATCCCGCGGCCGTGGTATCTCAGATACAGGGGAATCCTCTCCTTGGCCACCTCGTCCGTATCGCGTGAACTGGCATCGGTCACCACCGCCACCGTACCGGCGCGCTTCCACTTGAGGATATTGCTCGAGCCGATGCTGCCGATGTCCGCTTCTTCTACATCGTCGATCACCAGCACCGTACCCGGTCGAATGATAGAAACAAAGGCTTCCGAGGAGTAATTCCCGTACCACTCCGATTCCCAGCGGCCGAATTCCTCGTCCGGACCCGGCAGTGCCCGCCGCTGGGTGGGCACGTAACGCATGGTGAGAGCGATACCGCAGAAACAATGCTTGAGAGAATCGAGATCGCGCCACGAGGGATGGATCGAGCGGTCCACCAGCCCGGTGCCGGGAAGGCCCACCATGTCCAGACCGTCGGTAACGTCGGCCACCCTCAGGCCCTGGTAGAGCTTGAGTATGTTCCGGTTCTGTTGGGCGGTGTAAGTCTGCGTGGGGATGAAATTGACCCCGCCGGTCAGTTCCTCATCGGAAGCGGTCTGGGCCGCGGCGGAACCGACACAGATAAAAAGTGCCGGAAAGAGCAACCGGAAAACACTACGCATAGAACCTCCCTGTAAGGCTGGAATGTTTAAGAAACCGCCCCGGCGCCAAAAATCACACCGGGCCTCCTGCATCACCGGGGGCGGCGAGCCGGGTGTCAAGTTTCACCCTGCCTGAAACCGCCGACCGGCATTAAAGACTAGTGCCTGACCTCATGATACTGCTAATCCAAACCGGAACGCAAGAAAATTCCCGAATGACAGATAACCAAGGACAGCTTGACAATCCGGTCCGATACGCGGTATAGTGGATTACCTGCAAAATGACTATTAACAGTTGGAACCATACTACTTCTTTCAAGGAGAGCCGGGTGAGCAAAAATCTGTTTTCGGCATTCATGGCCCTAGGTTGCGCCATGCTGATTTCAGGCTGCTCCGGCGGGCCCGATCCGGATAAAGAGTTCGGGATGTTCCTGAACGGAAAGCAGCTCAAGGTCAAGCTGGGAGAGCCTGTCGGCTATATTCAGGAGCTGGAGGCCGGGTACTCGTACCGCTATCGTTACTCGGTCATTTATCCGCTGCAACTGTCCGGCTTACGCACCATGCCCAGGCCGGGAATTGTCATTGGGCGCAAGGGAGCTTCGGTTAAGGCTTTGCGTG
>CAZSTM010000205.1:0-7188 GCA_964609635.1 uncultured Gemmatimonadales bacterium | reverse complement strand
CAAAGCCTAGGGAAAACAAAAACTTAAGTTATTTTTCATGAATAATCCGGGTTAACTGAGGTATCTTAGCAGCGTGTTGAAAAACACGCTGCTAAGCGGTACATGGATGTGCCGCCAAATTGTGCAGATTGTTAAATCAAGCAATTTGAAAGGTTTGCATGTTGTCCCTTCGTGCAAAGAAGTAATTGAAAAAAGTCAGGAAGGCTTTTTTCAACACTCTATTTAGGAGGGGCACAGCATGCTGCGCCCCTCCGGGATCGTGAACAAAAATCAACTTCAATTATAAAATTGATTTTACAACCGCTATTGATACTTTAAGACATTTTGAAAAAATTGTAACATTATTCCCCGAATCCGTGTTCAGTATTATATTCCCGTCAAAATAAATGCCGTATATCCGGCGCATTGCCTTTTTTCAACTTATAAAAACCTGAAATCCACCTGCACATCATTTAAAGGTTACAGGAGGCCTGCATGTCCGATTCCAGAGATCGCTGTCCCGGACGGAGTTTTTCCGAGAGTCCATTGACCCGTCGAGATTTCCTCAAAAAAGCCACAGCAGCCGCGGTGGCCACCGGTTTCAGTTCAAAGGCGATGGCCGCGGAGGAAGCTCTTACAGTCAACGGTTTGCCCGCAGCGGTTTTCGGTCGCACAGGGCTCAAGGTAACCAAGGTCTCTTTCGGGGGCATGATGATCGACGAGCCGCCGGTATTACTCAGGGCTATCGATAAGGGTGTCAAACTGATACACACCGCGCCCGGCTACAGTAACGGACGCAGTATTGAAGCTTTCGGCAGGGTATTGAAAAAAAGCTCCGTTCGCGATAAGGTCATCCTTGCTCTCAAGGAGCGCCCCGAAAGCCTGGATTCGGCGCTTAAAACGCTCAATACGGATTACGTGGACATCCTGGTCCCGCCGATGCATAGTGTCGGGGCGATCCAGGATCCTTCCATTCCGGAGAATTTCGCCAAGGCCAAAAAGGCGGGCAAATGCGGTTTCATGGGGTTCGCCTGCCATAGCGACATGGCCGGGGTGCTGAACAAAGCTCGTGAGCTCGGCTACTATGATGCCACGCTGATGTCTTACGGCCGGGCGGATAATGCCGAATTCCTGGCCGCGGCCAAAAGGGCCGTAGAAGCCGGCATCGGCATAATGACCATGAAAGGACTGCCCAAGAGTATCTCCCGCAAATCATCCGGTGTCGATGTAGATACCTGCGCCGCCCTGTGCAGCGCTATGGTTGGTCGCCAGCACGCGCACACCGTGCTTGCTTCAATGAGCAGCTTCCAGATCGTGGACATGTACCGGGAGATTATGGAGACCAGGGTGGGATTTTATAACCCGCGCCTCGAACAGCGCTACTGGGCCGAGCAGCAGGGCAGCTACTGCTCCAATTGTGGAAACTGCAGCGCGGCATGCCCCTCGGGCGAGGAAATCTCCCGTATCGTACGCTACCGCATGTACTACAAAGATTACGGCCTCACGGATTACGCCCGCACCTGCTACGCCGAGCTTGAACCGCGCACCGATCCGGCAGCCCTGCTGGAGGACTGCAAAAGCTGCGAGAGTGTCTGCCCGCGCGGGCTACCCCTGCAAGAGATGGTCCGCGAGGCCCACGCTCTGCTGGCCTGAGACAGATACCGCATAACTGAACCGACACAAAAACCCGCGGGGTGCAATTTGCCCGCGGGTTTTTTATATAAAGCAATTGCAAGGCTTGTTACCCGCCTTTTTGCTCCGGAGCGTCTCCTGTTGAAGGGATGAGATAAATACTTCCTGACGCTGTTAAGCCACGCCCCTTGCGAAGGACCGTTTCAGTGGATTATTTTAATCTCCAGGGATTGACCGGTTTGGCTGAATATGCTGACGGCCCGCAGTAACCGTCCATCTGCTTGAAAATTAATATCATCAAGAGAGGTTTTAAGCCTACTCCAGGCACTCGGCCAGAGAGGAACGAACCCTTGGAGCTTCCAATTCGCCAAGCGCTTCGACCACCGGCCTTGGGGCCTCCCCGAGCAGCCGCACCTTTTCCGCCATAAGCCATACAACCTCCGGAATGTCGGTGTGGGTTAGGATTCCCAGGTAGTAAGGTCCTTCCAGGTGCGATTCTGTCGGGTTCTCCAGCACCACCCGCTCGACCGCCCCATCCAGGAACGCCGCGTAAAGGCCGTTTACTCCCATCGCGCCCCGGCCTACCACAGTGATTCTTTCCCCATCGACCTCGGGCAACGAACGCAGCAACTCGAGGCAGCGCGTTATCTCGTAGGCCCGTATCCCATCGAAACTGCGGCCGGCAATCATTGCCTGGCGGTGCATCTGGTGGCGTAAGGAATCATCTATCGCCCGGGTGCCCACATCCAGAGTCTCGACCCTCAGCACGGCGCGCTCTCCCCAGCGGTAGCCTTCCTTACTCGTCCGGCCCTGCCACAATGTTCTTCCGGGTTCATCGTCCAGGACCAGCACCGCAGGGTAACGCTTGCCCTCAGCAAGATCGGCCGGCAGAGAATATATCCCGTGCACTCTGAGATCGGCGAATGAGTTGAAATCAACCTCCCTGATTACCCGTCCCCACACTCCGGACCGATCACCCCACTCGGGCCGCAGCCCGGCCGGCTGCTCCGGGAAATAAGGAAACACTTTTTTGCGCAAAAGCTCCGCCAGGTCTTTTTTACGGTTTTCCTTCTCGCCTGCACCGGCCTCTTTGACCGCAGGACGAGCCAGCGGCATGAAGTCCTTGTGTATCCTGCCCAGGCGTTCATCCAGGGGATAGCCCCGGCGAAAGCAGAGCAGCTCCTCGTCAGGCAGGGTATCCACCGCGCCGTGGGAGGTGATTTCCTGGTGGCGCCCCAGCAGTTCTTCCAGGAAAAAGCTGTAGACCGGCAGGCGAATGGCTTCGCTGTCGGTGTGGCCGCCGGGCACGGTGGCTGTGCGAATGTTTTCCGGCTTGCCGTAAAGACCGTAAATTATGGACATCTTTTCTACAAGCTGCTGGAAATACGGCATGGGATAAAGCCGGTCCTCCGTGGCATTGCACAATAGAAATGGCCTCGGAGCCACTAATGCGCCGATCTCCGAGAATGAAAGCCCCTGCGAGTTTATATGGTACATGCAGTCGCAGTGCAGGACGGCCAGCCGGCCCTCGGTATGCCCCAGGGTGGAGCAGACCCCGGAGACCGGAGCGGCGGCGGTGACCCGCTCATCGGCCAGTGCGAGATAGAAGGTGCCGATCCCGCCGCCGGAAATACCGGTGGCTCCCACCCGGCTGTTGTCGATATCCGGCCGGGTAAACAGGTAGTCCAGCGCCCGGCGGGCATTGAAAAGCTCCATGGCTATGGGCGAGTAGCCGCGGCTGTACCAGTCGTACCAGTGTTCAGAGTAGACACCGTGGTGGGTCACCTTCAGCTCGCCCATCTCGATGGTGTCCAGGATCAGGCAGGCGATCCCGCGCGCGGCGAACCAGGCTCCGTGGTGCTTGAAACTGGTCTTGTTCCCATAGATACCGTTGGGCGAATGCCCGCACTGGTAAAGCACCACCGGAAAGGGGCTTTCACCCCGGCGCGGGATATACAGATTCGCGGTGGCGTACAGCCCCGGTTCGGTTTGCAAAACCAGGCATTCGAGGATATAGTCGCCGCGCTCCAGACGGCTGGTAACCCAGGCTCGCGGAGGTTCTTTCGGCCAGGGACGGTCGTGCCCCAGCATCTTCAACACTTCCGCCTTTATCCGGCTGCGCTCGGTGACCCACTGATCGAGGGTCCTTACCCGGCTGAACACCTGCCGGTAGTGCTCTCCGATTACTCGCTCGAAATGCGCCTGGAGCCTGGCATAGTTTTCGTTCCAGGCCGCCGCCGGAGTAGCCGCGGCAAACCAGAGCACCGCAGCCGTGAGTAAGATGATAAATCTTTTCATGGAACAACTCTCCTTTTCGGGTAAATTTAATTCCGCCTTTGACTCCAGCTTATTTTAATTATCAAGCTTTTTCTTTAGCCCTGGCCATACTTGCCGCGGTCAGGTAAGGAAAAACCAGATCGGCAGCCAGCAGCAGCACCCAGAGCCTTCCCCGCCAGAACTGATAATCGGCCAGCAGCTTCTCCCACGGTTCGCCCATCAGGTAGTGAAAGAAGCCGAACTCGAAACCTACAGTCAGTCCCGCGAGAAAAAGCCCCAGCCATACCGCCCGCGACCGCCAGGCATGCAGGCCGACAATCTTCCAGAACTTGGTCAAAACCAGGTAGATAAACCCCAGCATAAGAGCAGATTTATACAAGTGGTTGCCGTACTCCCCGGCCCAGGGCCGGATAGCCAGTTGGCCCAGGGTTCCATTGGCCACGGCGAATATCAACAGGATAAACCAGGCCAGCAGGCCCCGCAAAAAGAACGCGCAGGTATTCACTATTTTCTCAGCTTAAACGTGTGTTTTCAGACAAGCGCCCCGGAGATGCATGAGACTTGCCTGGAATAAAGACCCTTGTTTGGATTCAATATTTTACGCCAACCTGCTGACTGGACAAACCGGAAGCGCGGCCGGGCTTAGGGAGACTTCTCAATCGCCGAGAGAAAGCAGCTTTTCCAACATCCGGTCGTGCCAGAGGTCCATGATCTTGGCCTCCTCGGCCCCGGCCTGGAAACTCTCGGTGGTGAGCTTGCCGGAGCGCAGGGCGCCCTCCATGGCGGCCACCTCCCCGAAAAGATCCTCCAGGAACCCCGAGATGTCGATATTTTTCTGGGCGGCCTTTCGTTTCAGGGTCTCCAGCAGTCGACGGTCATCCATGCCCTCCCGCACTCCCTCCATATACGGCGAGGGAATCACCTCAAAGGGGGTGTACCAGGCGTAAAGCCAGTTATCGCCCTCGAGTGTATCGAAACGCTCGCCCCAGTTATAGGCCCAGAGCTGGGCCGCGCGGCTGTCGTGGGCGGCGAAATAAAAGCCCAGCACGTAACGGGCGCGATCCGGCGTCCCCTTGTCGTTGCACCCCGAGAACTCCCAGAAAACCTTGCCTGCGGCGCGCACCTCATCCGGCATCCCGGTGTTCTCGTGGGTGGCGTTGGTGCAGAAAATATCCAGGTACGGCAGGAAATCCATTCCACCCTCGTAATGGTGTATGTCGGCGGCGATGGGAGCTTCCGGATAACCCCGGCGCAGCAGCTCGGCCCAGTGGATGAAGTGGGGCTTGATCAGGGCCAGCGGCAGGGTGCCGATCTTGCGGTGAGTCTGTATCCACTTGGCGGGCTCATCGAACGGGGTCAGCACCAGGCGGGGCCAGCCGGCCTCTTTGGCGTGCCGGCCCAGCTTTCGCGCCCATTCCACCAGATGCCCGGCGAGCTCCGGCGCGACCGAGTCGGGATTTATCATGGCCAATTCCCGCCAGCCCTCATCATCGGTCTGGAAAACCGTCTTGGCCAGGTCACGCTCGAGGTCCATGGTCATCGGGAACCCGTAGGGGTCGCCCCCCAGGAAGTAATAAACATCGCTAAACCCCTGGCGGGCGGCGGCCGCCATCCAGTCGTCCATTATCCGGAAGTCCATGCTGAAAGAATCGCCTTCTTTGGTCAGCTCCGGGTGAATCGCGCCGTACCAGAGGTCGGCCATGTTGTGGTTGTACTCCCGCTGGAATGCGAGGTCGCGCTCGCTGACCAGCCCCAGGATGTGTCCGCCCAGCTTGAGGTCGGCCTCATCCATGGTGAGCAGCCGGCAGGGCAGGATTTCCAGGTCCAGCGGGACGGTTGTCTCCTCCCGGCCCTCGGATGTCACCCGGATGGTGGTAAAATACCTGCCGGGGCGGGCGGTATTTTCAGAAGTATGCAGAACGATCCAGACCATATGGCTTTGGCCCGTCCGAACCTCGACAGGATAAGCGGGCCACAGGCACTGAGGAAACGGTTCCACCTCGATCCCCTCCAACCGCGAGGCCACCAGAGAATATTCCGCTACCCGGACACGGGTATCGACCACGATTTCTCCCGACCGGCCGGTCACCGGATCGATGGAAGCCTCGACTCCGGAAAGGTCCTCTCCATTGGCGTAGATTCCGATTTGCAGGGGCTGGTACTCGTTGAGCGCCATTCGCACGCAGATCGGGAACTGCATCTCTTCCGGGCGGGGAGCGCTTATCGGCAATACCGGGTCCATCCAGTTGCGCCGGTAGAGAACCAGCGGGCTGTCCGCCCATTGGTCGGGGATTTCAGGCTCCTGGGCCAGTTCGTAATACTTCGGGTCTATCCGGGCGCGTTTTTGCTGAATGCGCCGGACCCAGGCCCTGGTTTCGGCGTTGTATCTCCGCTCGTCGGAAGCCTGCGGCGCCACCAGCCTGAGTCTGCGGATTGCCGCATCGCCGCCTTCCGGGATGAGCCGGAAGCGTATGCTGGATGACCGAAGAAACAGCAGGGTCAGGTCCCAGGGACATGGGATGCGCGCCGTCTTCCAGGTGCCCTGCCCCTCGCCGCCGAAACGATGCAGCTCGCTGTACTGTCTTCCCGAACCCATTCCGCTGTAAACCTCCGCGCGCACCAGCAGGTTCGGGTCATCCCGGTATTCGACCTCGAGCACCACCATTTCTCCGGCGGGCGGGCGATTGCCGCTCCACCAGGCAGGCGCCTCGACCAGGTTTTGAGAGCCCGCGGCCAGGACTAGTACACCCTCTGCCTCCTGACGGGCTCCGGGACTTACCACCTTCAGCTCCAGCGGCAGCTTGACTCCCTCAGGCGCCTTGAAGCCCGAAGGCTTTTCTGCCTCCGGGGCGCAAGCTATCAAACCGAGGATCGAAAACAGCCAGCAGACAAGCAGAAGCTTCCTTTTCATTTTTCACCTCGAATCAGAAATTGAATTGAGTAGCAAGCTAATAGTAATAATCAAAATAAACTTAACTATCGAAGATTCCCGGCAGCTTGCTGTGGGGAGTCTTCGATAAGGCAGATATTAATATCCCGGTTATACTTTAGCAAATCGGCTCCAGCCTGCCAACTGTTTTTTTTATCCTTTGTCGCCCGGTTGAAATTGAGGACAGTAAGAATCGCCGAGAGATCGCCATGAGGGGATTTTAGAATCTAAAAGTGGGGCGAAAATTCTTTCAAACCGCCTTGTGTCTTGCGAATAGCGGCTTGTTTTTTTATATTTCAATCCAACCTTGAAAACAACCGCCCCTATAGCTCAGGTGGATAGAGCAGCGGTTTCCTAAACCGCGTGCCGGG